>CAWKAL010000014.1:0-12205 GCA_963847575.1 uncultured Gammaproteobacteria bacterium | reverse complement strand
ACTACCGGAGGTGACAGTCAGCGTATCCCCAACGACTACCGGCACTGGATCGCTGTTTGCGTAATAACGGATGCGGCCATCGCGCTCTCCGACAAAAGCATCCAGATCACCATCACCATCGATGTCGGCAAAACTGGGTGCTGCATCATAACCCACATCAAAGCCCTCAAGCGGGTTGCCGACAACGTCGGCGACAAAACCGCTACCCGGTGTCAGCGTATCAATCTGGGTATTGCGGTAATACTTGATGGCACCAAAGCGCTCGCCGACAAAAGCATCGAGATCGCCATCGCCATCGAGATCAGCAAATCCGGGGACTGAGTCAGCGCCTACATCAAAGCCGTTAAGCGGGTTGCCGACAGCGTCGGCGACAAAACCGCTGCCCGGTGTCAGCGAATCAATCTGGGTATTGCGGTAATAATTGACGATACCATTGAGCTCTCCAATAAAGGCATCGAGATCGCCATCACCATCTAGGTCGGCAAAACCTGGGCTTGCACCATTACCCACATCAACGCCGTTAAGCGGGTTACCGCCGGCGTCAGCGATAAAACCGCTACCCGGTACCAGCGTATCAATCTGGGTATTACGGTAATACACGATGGTGCCGTATCTCTCGCCAACAAAGGCATCCAGATCGCCATCGCCATCGATATCGGCAAAACTGGGGGCCGAGTAAGAACCCACATCAAAGCCGTTGAGTGGGTTACCCCCGGAGTCAGCCACAAAACCGGTACCCGGTGCCAACATATCAATTTGGGTATTGCGGTAATACGCGACGGAGCCATACTGGCTCCCAACAAAGGCATCGAGATCACCATCGTCATCAAGGTCGGCGAAGCTGGGTATTGCCTGGTCACCCACATCAAACAAGATTAACGGGTTAGTCACCACCCCAAAATACGGGCTCTCGGTAGTGCCGGCGTTGTGGTAAGACTCGATGGTGCCTAATGAATTCCCAACAATGGCCTCCAGATTACCATCGCCATCGAGGTCGGCAAAACTTGGGGCTGCTCTTTTACCCACATCAATGCTATTGAATGGGTTGCCGCCAGCGTCGGCGACAAAACCCACATCAGGCCCAGCATCGAACTGGGTATTACGAAAATAATTAATATTGCCGTCGTAGTTCCCAACAAAGGCATCGAGATCACCATCGCCATCGAGGTCGGCAAAGCTAGGAATTGCAAAATTACCCACAGCAACACCGTTAAGCGGGTTGCCAGCAGGGTCGGCGACAAAACCACTCCCCGGTGTCAGCGTATCAATTTGGGTATTGCGGTAATACAAGATGGCGCCACTGGACTCCCCAACAAAAGCATCGAGATCACCATCACCATCGAGGTCAGCAAATCTGGGAGCTGCACTTGCACTCACATCAACGCCATTGAGCGGGTTGCCAGCAGCGTCGGCGACAAAACCCACATCGGGCCCAGCATCGATCCGGGTATTTCGATAATACTTGATGGTGCCATTGAATTGCCCAACAAAGGCATCAAGATCACCATCGCCATCGAGGTCAGCAAAGCTAGGATTTGCAATTGAACCCACATCAAACCCGTCGAACGGGTTGCCCGCACCCGCCACAGCGACAAAATTCGGCACTGTGTTCGAGCCGTCATTGCGGTAATACACGATGGTGCCGTATCTCTCGCCAACAAAAGCATCCAGATCGCCATCGAGATCGAGGTCGGCAAAACTGGCGACTGCAAATTGAGTCATATCAAAGCCGTTAAGCGGGTTGCTATTGTTTACAAATTTACCCGCCGCCAGCACCTGGTTCGGTATCACGACATCACTAAAACCCCACATCGCCAGCACTAAAGTGACGGCATGCAACCAGCGCTGGTGGGAACAACAGGCTTTAAGCGGCAGGCGTTTCTGCACCTGTTTCGCCAGATAACGCCGGCGATTGCGAAGCTGGGTGTGCTGCGCTTTGTGCTGGCTGATTTGCTGTTCAACCGCCGCTGCACATAACTGGTTTAACTGACGCTTGCGCGCGGTGAGTGCCGATAGTGATCCATTATATATACGCATTATTCCGTACCTTTGCTTTGATTCGCTCAGCGGATTCATCGTAGATAATTCATCGAGGCTGCCAGTTGATCTGTTCCTACAATGAGGCGGATACAAACATGTTAGTTCCTGCTTGTGTTACGTAACGAGACCTGCGTCTCAATAATGACAACACCAGGGATTTGGCTGTTAGATCAGAAGCTTGCTCAACAACAACAGACACTGCGAATGACGAACGTCGAGAGTTACCCTGTATTCATTATTTTCAGCATGCGCCTTAAGTACAATAGATTGCAATGTAGCATGCGGAATAGCACGTTAGGAAATCATTATATTCTTTCTAATTTGCCGTCACCAAACTCGCCCCAGAACGAATCTTCAGGCAATACAATGCCTTTACGATGATTGGGCGAGTCCAGACCCAGTATCCCAGGGCGTCTTAAACCGGGTAATACGCAGATGTCATACACTTCTTCGCAGGTAGCGAGAAATTTGAACTGGCTGACTTTGGCGCCGGTAGGTAAATGCACGATTTCAAAACCACAGATCAGGTCATCGCGTTGCGCCATATCCAGACTGCCGAAGGTATGGGTTTTTCTCAAGCGGGATAAGCCAATAAACAGATGTTCACCGATGAGTGTCATGCCACGCACAAAACCATTGTGCTTCGAAATAACATCATAACTACCGGTATTGATATCGACTTTAATTAATTCACCGCTGGCGGATAACAGTGCATACAACTGGCCGTTAAACAATCGCGGTGAATGCGGCATGGCGATGTCTTTGGCAACAAACTCGTTGCTATCGACATCGATGATGCAACCCGCGGTCAACTTATCGTCGCGCCAGCCCTGTTTGGTGTCACTGATGCCGAGGGCGGTGACATATTTTGGCGTACCCTGCGCCATCGCCATGCCGTTTAAGTGGCAGCGGTCTTCGGATTGCAACGCAGTTATATAGTGTGGCTGCCAGATGCGGTGTAAAACTGTAGTCACCATCGATACGACATAAACAGGAGAACGAAGTATTCACACCGATAAGTTCACCGGCTGCGTTCCAGTCCATGTCGTGCATCATCACCGCGCCGGTATAAAAAGTTTGCCGGGGTAAATACATGGTGTCATAGATGCCAGGTTTGTTCGGATAACTCGGCCCCATTCCCGGCTGGTGCGCTAACACCACCACTTCATGCGCACAGGCGACGGCCAGCTTGTTGCCGTCTGCCACCATGCCCATAGGCGTATCAAACTGACGCGGCAGCAAGTTCAGCTTTTCACCGTCCGATGACACCATCATCACCTTACCGGCCTGGTAGGTTGAAATCGCCAGCGAACAATTGAGCTGCGCTAACAGTTCGGGCAACTCGGGTGTGTGTGAACAGGTAAAGGGTGATGCGGCTTTAGCCTGTCCGGGTACGGGGTGTTCCTGTGCCAAGATGGTTCCTCCCATTATCCTGATGATACTTACCTGATTCTGGAATCTTTGAAGATACTTAGGCTAAGCGAATTAAAGGGGTCATAGGGATTATTTTTTAACCAATAGTTGATCATTTTTAAATCCCTACGTCCCCTTTAACTGTCCCCTTTAACTCACGCGCTTGAATTCTCTGGTGTAGGTCTTTCTTTTGGTTGTCATAGATCACTCCTTCAGGGGCATTGTCCCTGATTTGGAGTGTCCGTTAAACTAGGGGAGGTTCAGTCTGACCCTAATTCTTTCTTAACCTCTTTGACATCAAACCAAAGCTCGATTTCTTTTGCGGTAGCTTCTGATAATACCAAATCAGGTTTATCTGGTCGCTTTAGTACAATAGCGTTGTTCTTATTTCCATATTTTTCTTTTATTTTTATAATCTCTTGAACAAATTTAATTACCGCTAACCCTCCGCCCGAGACAATACCAACATTCTTCATAAAAGCGACTAAAATAGCCCACTCATCGGCCATAGACTTTTGAGTAACCGTTTCACAATCCATGTACATATTAACCATTTGCAAAAATTCAGAGAAATCCACATCTGAAAATTCGTTCTTTTTGACATAGATACTCATAACAGGAACTTTAGTCACGGCATGTCTCCTAATGCGCTCACTTATAAAAGTTTAACAGCATCCAAATCAGGCATTTTGATTGCTCTGTTTGCAGCCCGTTTTGTTGCCTCAATAATTGCTTGCTCTTTTGTCATCTTTTCAGCTACCAATACTAAGTTAGCAACTCTATGGGAGGACGGAGGATGAACGGAGTAATCATTCGTTATGGCACGATTGTTTTCAAGCAAATTTAACACCTCAAACAGTTCAAACGGCACCAGATAACGATCAATTGGATTAAGGCATTCCAACAGGTCCATCGAGTTACAAGTCATTAGATACATCTTATACCCCAATGCATCCGCTCTAAACTCCTGCAACTCAGATTTTTGATATAAATCCACACTGTTTTCGGAGCCCTCCAGCGGCACTGTGCGTTTTTCAGAAGTTTTATCGTCCAGATCACCACTTATCACATGTGCAACCTCGTGGGCCAAAAGAAACAATTCCATTGCAACAGCTTTTGCAGTTGCGATCGTTAGTAGTTGATGAGGAATTTTCAGGTTATCAGGGGGATAAGGAACTGATAGCTTGCCGTGCTTTTTATAATAAGAAATGATGAACTGATAGGCAGAATACAAGTACTCAGAACCTTCATCCACACGTTGCTGAGAATAGTAAGCTGACAGTGTGGATTTTGCTTCTTGATAAAAGTGACAGATATTAAAAACGCCCACATCCAATAATATGATTGGGTCAAGATCCGCAAATTTGGTAACGCTGGCATTAAAATTTCGTGTAGGTAGAACGCCAACAATGGTTGAATCGAGCTTTGAACGCCAATCAGGAGGAATGCATTTAAGCAAAAATGGCAATATTTGCTCATTAACAAAGTCTGTCTGCATCTGGATGGGTGACTTTTCTAATTTATCTACGTCTTCGTAAAATGCTGCTCCCGCTCCATCGGCCAGCTGCTCGGAGCGTTTCTTTCCCCATCCAGATAGGGCATTTTTATAAAACTCAATAGCCTCAGGGCTTGAGTCAATACTGTCCTGCAGAAACCGTAAGTAACTTTTACTATTCATAGCCAAGCCCCAAGCTCACAGAAGCTTTAAGGTGACGCCCATTAGCCAGTAATTGTCTGTTGACAATTACTGGCTAATGGGCGTCACCTTTTATTCTCTTGTTTACTTTTAATTAAGTATTGTGTCCCCAGAATCCCTATCCACTCGAGTCATAACGCCTTTTTTCTTAAAGCTACGTTTTTGTCCATGAAAAGCACTGTTTAAGTGTTCATACGGCTCATATCACGCTTGAATTACTTTTTTATTCAAGGCCTTAGGTTGGTCCGACCCCAGTCACCTACAAGCATACTGGCATGACGTTAGTTTTAATTTGAATTTATTCGCGTTCATTTACTACGCGCTCTCCTGCGCTGCGCCCTTCGGGCCGCACTATCGTGCGTTCAAAATGCTCCCGGCATTTTAGTGCGTTCATTCGCGGCAAATGTTTATTTTTAAAACCCCAAAACAAAAACCGGCGGTATCAGATCGCTCCAATACCACCGGTTGTATGTACCACTTATGCGCTTCCCTCTGCATAATTCGAAACGCGTTATCGAATCAGCAAATCAAAACGGAATATCATCATCAAAACCATCATCCGCCATCGCCGGCTGCCGGCTTGCCGCGCAGGATGAAGACGATGACTGCGCCGGTGCGGAATAATTATCACCCGCCGCCCTGGCGACTGCCCAGCATCTGCATTTCGTTGGCGACGATTTCGGTGGTGTAGCGGTCCTTGCCTTCCTTGTCCTGCCACTTGCGGGTGCGCAGGCTGCCTTCGACGTAGATCTGTGAACCCTTTTTCAGGTATTCACCGGCGATTTCGGCGAGGCGGTTGAAGAACACCACGTTGTGCCACTCGGTGCGTTCCTTGGTTTCGCCGGTCTGCTTGTCTTTCCAGCCTTCGGAGGTGGCGACCGAAATATTGGTGACCGCGCCGCCGGACGGCATGTAGCGTGTTTCGGGATCCTTGCCGCAATTGCCTACCAGAATTACCTTGTTAATGCCTCGTGCCATGTGTCTCGCCCCGTGTCTTTAAGTGATGTATGTGTGTTTACGTTTGTGTCTGTGCTTGTCTATTTCGAGCCTGCAAAAGATAACAGTTTTTCCTCGTCCAGGATATGCCGTTCGACCTTTAGATAGGCAATTCCCTCGTCGGCGATGATGGCGGCCTCGGCCACCCCGGGGATGGCGATCAGCGCGGCCTCGTCGACCGTGAAATGCTCACCCAGGTTGAGCAGATAGGTGCTGAGCTGGCGCGGTTTGCGCATGAAGGCCGCGATCAGCAGCCACAGGCATGACCGCCGCCAGCGCGGTGTAGAGCGCGCCCTGCGGGCCCCAGGCGCCGTGGGCGGCACCGCCGGCGAGGCCACCGAAAAACGCGCCCATGAACTGGCTGCTGGAATACACCCCCATCGCCGTGCCCTTGTTGGTGGCGCTGGCGGTTTTGCTGACCAGCGATGGCAGGCTGGCTTCGAGCAGGTTGAACGCGGCGAAAAACAGCAGCATGGCAACGATCAGGCCGACCTTGCCGGTGCTCATGCCCAGCGCCGCCAGCGCGATCACCAGCGCCGCGATGGCACCGAGGAACACCGCGCGCAGCTGCTGTTTGCGTTCGGCGACAATGATAAACGGCAGCATGATCACCAGCGAGCCAATGAAGATCGGCAGGTAGACTTTCCAGTGATCCAGCGAGGCCAGCCCGGCGATATCGCGCAGCATCAGCGGCAGCACCAGAAAGGCGCACATCAGCGAAAAATGCAGGATAAAGATGCCGGCGTCGAGCCGCAGCAGGTCGGCGTTTTTGAGCACATGGCCGAGGCTGTTGGGTTCGAGCTCGGCATCGCGGTGAAACTTGGTCACCAGCGGGGTCGGGCACCGCGGCGAACAGCAGCAGCAGGCCGACACAGGCGAGCGCGGCGGTGAGCACGAATATGCCCGACATGCCGATCCAGTGGTTCAGCACCGGCGCCAGCACCATCGAGGCGGCGAAGGCCATGCCGATACTGGCGCCGATCAGCGCCATCATCTTGGTGCGGTGTTCCTCGCGCGAGAGGTCGGCCGCCAGCGCCATCAGCGCGGCGGCAATCGCGCCCGCGCCCTGCAGCGCGCGGCCGAGGATAATGCCCAGCATGCTGTCAGCCGAGGCCGCCAGCAGGCTGCCGAGGGCGAATATGACCAGCCCGGCGGCGATCACCGGCTTGCGGCCGATGCGGTCGGACACCATGCCGAAGGGGATCTGCAGCAGCGCCTGGGTGAGGCCGTAGATGCCGATCGCCAGCCCGGTGAGCAAGGGCGTGGCATCGGGCAGGGTTTCGGCGTAGAGCGCGAACACCGGCAGGATCAGGAACAGGCCGAACATGCGAAAGGCGTAAATCAGCGCGATCGAGACGCCTGCGCGCCGCTCCTGGGAGCCGAGTTGTTGCTGATATTGCGACACAGGTTGACCTGAACACTGAAAGCGAGGCATTCTAGCAGATTGCCCAATCCGGGCTCATATTGCTTTTGCGCTAAAACAGATATCCATGGACACTATCCAGATACGCGGTGCCCGCACCCACAACCTGAAAAACATCAATCTCGACATCCCGCGCGACAAGCTCATCGTGATCACCGGGCTGTCGGGTTCCGGCAAGTCATCGCTGGCGTTCGACACCATTTTTGCCGAGGGCCAGCGGCGTTACGTCGAGTCGCTGTCGACCTACGCGCGCCAGTTCCTGTCGATGATGGAAAAACCCGACGTCGACCATATCGAAGGCCTGTCGCCGGCGATTTCGATCGAGCAGAAAACCACCTCGCACAACCCGCGTTCCACCGTCGGCACCATCACCGAGATCTACGATTACCTGCGCCTGCTGTTCGCGCGCACCGGCGATCCGCGCTGCCCCGAGCACGGCCACACGCTCGAAGCCCAGACCGTCAGCCAGATGGTCGACCTGGTGCTGGCGATGCCCGAGGACAGCAAGCTGATGCTGCTGGCGCCGGTGATTCGCGACCGCAAGGGCGAGAACCAGAACCTGGTCGCCGATCTGAAACAGCAGGGCTTTATTCGCGCGCGGGTCGATGGCGTGGTCTACGAAATCGACGATATCCCCGAACTGGACGCGAAGAAAAAACACAACATCGATGTTGTGGTCGACCGCTTTAAAGTGCGCGAAGATATCAAGCAGCGCCTCGCCGAATCATTCGAAACCGCGCTCAAGCTTGCGAGTGATATCGCCATTGTTGCTTCGATGGCCGACGAGAAGACCACAGCGAAGGCGGCCGACATTGTGTTCTCGGCAAAATTTGCCTGCCCGGAATGCGGTTACAGTTTGTCAGAACTCGAACCGCGTCTGTTTTCATTCAACAACCCGGCGGGTGCCTGCCCGGAATGCGACGGTATCGGCCAGCGCCATTTCTTCGATCCCGAGCGCGTGATTACCAACGAACACTTAAGTATCGCCGGCGGCGCAATTCGCGGCTGGGACCGGCGCAACGCGTATTACTTCAGCATCATCCAGTCACTGGCTGCGCATTATGGGTTTGATATCGAAACGCCGTTTGAATCACTGCCGGCGAAAATAAAAAAAGTACTGCTCTACGGCAGCGGCAAGGACATTATCGAGTTTCATTACCCCGGCCACCGCGGCCGCCGCGGCAAGAAACGCAAGCACGCATTCGAAGGCGTGCTGCATAACATGGAACGGCGTTATCGCGAAACCGAAAGCAACGTGGTGCGCGATGAACTCGCCAAGTACATGTCAGTGCAGGCCTGCCCGGTATGCGAAGGCAGTCGCCTCAACGAAGCCGCGCGCAATGTGTTTGTGAGCAAAACTACCCTGCCGCAAATCACCACCATGCCGGTGTTAAAAGCCCACGCGTTTTTTGCCGAATTAAATCTTGCCGGCAAGCGCGGTGAAATCGCGGAAAAAATTACCCGCGAAATTTCAGCGCGGCTGCAGTTCCTGGTCAACGTCGGGCTGGATTATTTAACCCTGGATCGCAGTTCGGACACGCTCTCGGGTGGCGAATCGCAACGCATCCGCCTCGCCAGCCAGATCGGCGCCGGCCTGGTCGGTGTCATGTATATTCTCGACGAACCCTCGATTGGCCTGCACCAGCGCGACAATGATCGCCTGCTGGCAACACTCACGCATTTGCGCGACATCGGTAACACCGTGATCGTGGTCGAACACGATGAAGAAGCCATCATGAGCGCCGACCATGTGATCGACATCGGCCCCGGTGCCGGCGTGCACGGCGGTGAAGTCATCGCCCAGGGCACGCCGCAGGACATCATCAAAACCAAAGCTTCGCTCACCGGCCAGTATCTCTCGGGCAAAAAACAGATCCACATACCCGAGACACGCACCCCGCCGAGTGATCTCTGGTTCAGCATCAAGGGCGCCAACGGTAACAACCTGCAGAATGTCGATGTCGATATTCCGGTGGGCCTGCTGACCTGCATCACCGGGGTGTCCGGTTCGGGTAAATCGACGCTGGTGAATGACACCATCTACGCGATTCTCGCGCGCGAGATCAACGGCGCATCGATGGCGGCCGCGCCGCATGCTTCGCACGAAGGCATCGAACATTTCGACAAGGTGGTCGAAATCGACCAGGCACCGATCGGGCGCACACCGCGTTCGAACCCGGCGACCTATACCGGGCTGTTCACACCGATTCGTGAACTGTTTGCCGCCACCCAGGAATCACGTTCGCGCGGCTACAAGCCGGGGCGTTTCAGTTTTAATGTCAAGGGCGGGCGTTGCGAAGCCTGCCACGGTGACGGCGTGATCAAGGTCGAAATGCATTTTCTGCCCGATGTATATGTCGCCTGCGATGTCTGCGACGGCAAGCGCTATAACCGCGAATCGCTCGACATAAAATACAAGGGCAAGAACATTCACCAAGTGCTGGAAATGACGGTGGAAGATGCGCTGACATTTTTCGATGCCATCCCGGTGATCAGGCGCAAGCTGCAAACCATGATGGATGTCGGCCTGTCCTACCTCACCCTCGGCCAGCGCGCGACCACGCTGTCGGGTGGTGAAGCACAGCGTATCAAGCTGTCGAAAGAACTTTCCAAACGCGACACCGGCCAGACCGCCTACATTCTCGACGAGCCCACCACCGGCCTGCATTTTCACGATGTGCAGCAATTGCTCGATGTATTACTGCGGCTGCGCAACCACGGCAATACCCTGATGGTGATCGAACACAATCTTGATATCATCAAGATGGCGGACTGGGTTATCGACCTCGGCCCCGAAGGCGGTTACAAGGGCGGGCAGATTATTGCTACCGGCTCACCCGAAGAAGTTGCCAAAAATAAGGACTCGTTTACCGGGCACTATCTCGCCAAAATATTGCCCGGCGTGAAACTCAAAAAAACCGCGAACTCAAAATAACCATGCGCACATTGACATGCTGAATAAAATTCTCAAAAGTCTTGGACTATGCGTACTGTTTGGTTGCTCGAACAACAATGACCAGCAGGAAATAAACGACCTGCTCAACTGGTACAGTTCACAGCTCAATGCGCTGGTTGAACATATACAGGCCGATGCCGCGCAGGATCAACAGGGCCACTACCCGCACGCGGGGAAAATCGCTTACCAGCCCGTGGGCCACATCGACTATGAAGTGAAAAACAAGCACGGCCGTCGGCTCGAACTGTCGCAACAGCTAAAGCTCACTACCAGCCACATCGAGCAGACCGCGGGCTACCAGGCACTGGCCGCCAAAGTTGCCGAGCTCGGCTGGACCATTTCACTGCAGGAACATAAAGTCGAGGGCGATGGTGTGGACACGGATTATTCGCTCGACGAATATATCGCCGATCACCCGCGCTATTACGTGGTCAGAATTTCAGGCTGGTTGTAATTAAATTATTTCAACGCTAACAGACTATTTCGGGGGAAACAATCCAATGAACATGAAGCACTTCTTGCTGGTCACCTTGTTATACGTATTTGCCAGCAGCGCGTATGCCGCAGCCACAGCCAAAGCCGTCGCAATTCCCGATTACCCGGCAGACAAACTCAGCGAGCATGTCTGGGTGATTCACGGCCCGCGCGAGTTTCCCAACCCCAAAAACCAGGGTTTCATGAACAACCCTGCGCTGGTGCTGACCTCGGCCGGCGCGGTGATTATTGATCCCGGTGCCAGTGTGCAAACCGGTGAAATGGTGTTGCGGGTGTTTGGAAAAATTTCCAGCGCACCCGTGGTCGCTGTGTTCAACACCCACGTGCACGGTGATCACTGGCTGGGCAACCAGGCGATTGTGGCAAAGTATCCCGATGTGAAAATTTACGCCCACCCCAACATGATTGCCGAAGCCAAAGCCGGCGCCGCCGACAGCTGGGTAAGCCTGATGCACAGCATGACCGAAGGCGCGACTGACGGCACGCTTGCAGTTTTACCCAACGCCAGCGTGAACAATGCCGAGGTCATCAAGATCGGTAACACGCAGTTCAAGATTTATCATAACGGCCAGGCCCATACCAAAACCGACATCATGATCGAAGCGGTTGAAGATAGCGTGCTGTTCCTCGGTGATAACGTAACCTACAAGCGAATTCCGCGCATGGTTGATGGCAGTTTCAAGGGCAACCTTGCCGTCATCGATATTGCACTCGCCACCAAAGTTAAGCACTGGGTGCCGGGGCACGGCCCCAGCGGCGACAGCACCGTCGTGACCGCCTACCGTGATTTCCTGCAGGCGGTGCTGCAGTCGGCGCGCACCGCGTTTGAAAACGACATGGACAGCAGCGCGGTTAAAGCTTTCGCATTGAAAGCCACCGACGCATACAAAGACTGGCCCGGCTATGAAGACGAACTCGGCCGCCAGGGCGTGCAGGCCTACATGGAAATAGAAGCCACCGAGTTTTAAAACCCTGGCGCAGATGCACGACGCGCACAGCATGCTTCTGGCTGGTCATTTAACCCGGAAAAACTGACACAGGTCATCACCTGGTCACAGCAGGAACACTATAGTGGCCGGATTAAGCTATACATGGTTTAACTATGAGTACAATTAGCCTGATCATTACCTCTGTGCTGGCAGCCGCCTTTGTCGGGTTCATCCTGCTGTTGCTGCTCAGGATCCGT
>CAWKAL010000013.1:0-48031 GCA_963847575.1 uncultured Gammaproteobacteria bacterium | reverse complement strand
AGGCTGACCAGCGTGCCTTAATAATTGCGAGCAATAGCAGTGCCGTATGGAGTGACCCGCTTTTGACATGTAATCATTAGATCTGGTCGATTTACTTAACATGCAAAAACTGAAGCAGATATAAAGATAATATCTAAACCCGGAATCAGGATGACTCCTGCTATTCGCCTGGCCCTGGACCAAAAACGCTTAGACGAACGTCTAATACGGCATGGGTCACTGACGCCTGTTCGGATAATGTTGCGATGTATGCGGTGTAACTGCCGGAGCGTGGTCTAAACTCAAGTTTATACAATACATTAGAGATATTATTCGGCGACTGTTTGGTAGAAGTACACAGTGAAACTATATTATTTGCTACCAATTGATGTTGTTGTAATGCTGTAAACACCTTATTAGCAGTTTTGACAAAAGCTATGAAATCGAGCATATGAATCGCACTATATTTACGAGATACAGGCTGGTCATACTGGCCGGGTTTCTAGGTATGATGTTCTATGTTCTGGATTCGTTGGTAGACGCATACATTCTGGGCGAGCGAACTTTTACCGAACAATTGTTTCAGGCTGAGCCACTCGAGCTCTGGTGGCGGATAAATGTTTTTAGCCTGGCGCTTATCTTCGGACTATATGCGCAATATCTTATCAATCGTGCCGAGAGTGCCTCACGCAAGGCACGCATTGCAGAAAAGCACCTGGATACGATTATTGAGAATATTCCGCTCATGGTTTTCATCAAGGACGCTCAAGATCTACGCTTCATCAGGGTCAATAAAGAATTTGAATCCCTGACCGGCCTCGGACGGGACAAATTAATCGGCAAAAATGATTATGATGTCTTTCTAACTGAGCAGGCAGAGTTTTTTGTGGAAAAAGACCAAGAGGTGTTGAAAGCTAAAGCAACGCTTGATATTCCTGAGGAAGACATTGATACATTAAACCAGGGGAAACGGATATTGCATACCAGGAAGGTGCCGATTATGGATGAGAACGGTAAACCGGAATTCCTGCTTGGTATCTCGGTAGATATAACCGAAAGCAAACAGGCGCAAATGGACATCATTGAAGGTAAGAATCGCGCCGAACGCTACCTTCAAATATCGGAAGCCATGATTGTCGGCCTGGATATCGCGGGGCGCATAACACTTATCAACCGTCGTGGCTGTGAAATTCTCCAGCGAACCAAGGACGAGTTGATCGGTAAAAGCTGGATCGATATCGCGATTCCCGAGTATGACAGAGAAAAAATTCAACAGGTCATTAATAAAAACGCTGAAAATGGAATCGTGGCGGTTGAATATTTTGAGAATGAAGTAATGTCTGCAGATGGAGAGGTTCATTATATTTCCTGGCATAACACAGTTCAAAAATCACCCACGGGACAAGTGACAGGTACATTGTCATCAGGCATTGATATCAGCTATCGAAAAGTCATGGAAGACGAACTTAAAATGGCGGGTGCCGTTTTTAATTCGACAAACCAGGGCGTGGTTGTGACAGATCAATATAAACACATTACGTCTGTCAACTCTGCGTTCACGGATATTACCGGTTATGATAAAAATGAAGTGCTGAGTAGGAAGCCATCTCATCTAAAGTCAGGCCACCACGATAAAGATTTTTATCAAAACCTGTGGGATGAAATTGACGCGACAGGGCACTGGAAAGGCGAGATCTGGGACAGGCGCAAGAACGGTGAAGCCTTTCCATCATGGCAGTCAATTAGTGCAATTGTGAACAGTGCTGGCATGGTGACGCATTATGTATCGGTATTTTCCGACATTACGCCTATCAAGCAGAACCAGGAAAACCTGGATTTTCTTGCGCACCATGATCCATTGACAGGGCTGCCCAATCGACTCATGTTCTACGACAGGGTAAACCATTCCTTGCAGAGATGTGATCGCCAGTCAGCCGAACTGGCGCTGCTGTTCCTCGATCTTGACGATTTCAAACTGATCAATGATTCATATGGGCATGGCATCGGTGATCATGTGTTGCAGATAACGGCTAATCGTCTCGCGTCATTGTTGCGAAAAGAAGACACAGTTGCGCGCTTCGGGGGAGATGAATTCCTGATCCTGCTTGAATCCTATACCAACAAGCCAGATACCCAGAAAATTATCGAGAAAATTATTGGCGATATTTCACAGCCAATGGTGATAGATGGGCATGAGGTCGTCACTGGTGTGAGCGTTGGCGTTGCGATCGGCCCGCAAGACTCTATGGATGCACATGCGCTGATTAATCTGGCGGACCAGGCAATGTATCGTGCCAAGAACGATGGCCGAAATGCGTTCAGCTACTGAAGTTAACGGCTGGATAAATAACCACTCCAGTATTTTAGTGCTGCGATCAGGCCGGGCCGATGTCACGATGCATGTTGTCAATTGTAGTTGCCACTTTAGTATTATCCGGTTCATAGTGTTTCGCGAGTAATGCGGTAATGCATACGACAACACATGATTGCTGCAGTATTAATACAGTAATGCCGATGGCGGCAGATGATTGCTGCAGCATTCTGTATTAATCTCATCCATGTTTGTCCATGCCTGCGTAATCATGCATGCTCTGCTCTTACTTGCTTTCGTTTGACGGGTGTCTGAATATGTACACCAGGTTTTATCTGGATCATGGAAGTGTGATGTTTCAACGATTAGTGATTTACCTGCTCTGCATGTCCGTATCCGGAATGAATCTTTTCCCATACCCTGTTTACGCTGCAGAACAGGTTTTGATCGAAGGCATGAGTGAGGCCGAGCTGCTGGCAAAGTATCCTGATGCAACAGTCATTCGGGTAGCACCGCAGGCCTACCCTGCGCTGGCGCAGTCGCTGCGGCAGCGGGGTTACATACAGTCAGGGCGTTATGCAGTACAACTGGCTGCTCGTGATTCACGGCAAGAATCGCCGGCGCCTGTTGAGTCCAGTGATGACTTACAACGTGACGATCTGCAACAGGACGATCTGCAACCGGTAGATCTGCAGCAATACGATACCCGCCAGCGCGACGATTGTGCCGGGTCGGGCAGTGAATCATCAGGCGAGCAATCTTTCAGAATTATGGGTGAGTTTACTGATGACCTGATGAGATCGGGCAACGGTGCTTCCGGTGATAGTGCTGCAATCGTGTTTATTATTATTGGTACGATCGTACTGGTAGTCTGGGCACTGTACATATTCAAATATATTTACGATGTCACCCTTGGCATACAGCCATGTGGTCGCTGGCGTGAACTCACTATTGTCAGCAGCGCAAGTTCATCCGGTGATGACCAGCACGCACGCTTCAACGGTGTGCGTTATACGACGGGGTTTCGTGATGCGGGTACTGATGTCGGAATCAGTGTTGAGCTGGGCCAGGCAGATATCCTGTTGAAAGAAGCCAGTGTGCTCGAGTTGAAAGGGCGCTACTGGTTGCTGGGTCCGATGCTCAGGTGGCGTTTATCACAAGATATGAATCCGAGCTATTTTCAAATGAATTTTACTGCCGGCTCAACCGAGCATGGCGATGTCGGTCTGATCGCGAAAGCAAGCCTGGGGCTATTGTTTGGCATCGGCGATGCCATCCAGCTCGGCCTCAACTGGGGGGCGTTGAATATCAAGCTGGATGAAGATCAGGGAATTATTACAGATCGCAGCCAGTATCATTATCTGTACGGAATAAATTTCGGTTTCCGTTTCTAATCGACCTGTGGTTGCTGCAGCACCCTTGCATGGTTCCTTGTAGTGCCGGATTTGAACACAATCAACCCATATGATGATGACCGCCGCCAAGGACTTTCACCAGTATCATTACACCAAAGGCAACCAGTAATATGCCAGCAATATAGCGGGTCGATTTCATTTGCGTAATGCGTTGCAGTTTATGCGCAAGGCCGCCCATGGTGAGCAGCATTGGCAGGGTGCCGAGGCCGAAGGCGAACATCAGCAGTGCGCTTTGCGCCGCACTGGCCGCCGTCGCTGACCAGGCCAGTGTGCTATAGACCAGGCCGCAGGGCAGCCAGCCCCAGAGAAATCCAAGACCCATCGCCTGTGGCAGGGTTTTTACCGGCATCAATTTTCGACCGAAGGGTTCGATCTGTTTCCAGAATTTTCCCCCGAGTTTTTCCAGTGATTGCAGCGTTGGGATACCAGCCCGCGATATAGATACCGAGTGCAATCATAAACAGGCCGCCGACGACAGTCCGCCAATCGGAAACCGCATCTGAAACAGGTTGCCCGCGGTGGCTGTCAGCAGGCCAACGATCAGGCCCGCCAGGCTGTAACTGGCCAGGCGCCCGGCGTTATACGTGAGTAGATAAGGTAAAAGCCTCAACGGTGACTGCCGCACTGCGTCAGGCAGCCCCATGGTAAGCGCGCCCACAATGCCGCCACACATGCCGACGCAGTGCGTCGAGCCAAGCAGACCGATCATGAACGCGGCAGCAATACTGAGTTCAGCTGTCATTTCAAACTACAAAAGCAGTGTGCGCAGTCTTTATTACAGGAAAGACGCTTATGGATTTACCGGCAGTGCTATTTCCAGTGACTGCTTGATGCTAACGGCGCCACGCACGTCACCCACTTTATAACCGCGTGCCTGGTCATGCGGATAAAGTTCGTCAAGTTTTGCCTGCACTTCGGCCGGGATAGTGTCTTCATTGCCATGACAGGTCAGGCATATCGGCTGCAATTGTATCGGTCGCATGCAGCGGTAGTAGGATTTGCCACCTTCGCGAATGATCTGGTCAGTGTGCATGTCTTCAAACTTTTCACCGTTGGCCGCGCGAATTTCAAACTCGTCCAGCATTTTATTTTCCCAGGCGTCAGGTGTCCCCAGCATCGGGTTGCGCGCTTTCTGGCTCACGCGGGTGATTTTCCAGCCATTGGCAATCGACAGATCATTGGCGATTCTGGGTGCGACATCACGGCACACGCTGATTGCAGACACCGGGCCGTTCGCGGCCATTTCTTTTTTCAGTTCGCCACCGAGGCGTTGGAGAAATTCGGCAGTGACCTGATTTGCTGCCAGTTCCCGGTCGGCCATGCTTTCCGCGAAGCCATTCGCAGAAACGCCAAGCAGGCTGGCGAACAGGGCAGTGTGTGTTAGCTGGCGGAGTGATAGTTGCATAAGGCTGTCCGAGTATAATGAGGGTTGCCAGATTATAAGCATGTACTTATATTCAGGCAATGACACATATCAATTGCAGCGCGCATAGTCCGTATCCAGCCCGCCTTGCAGTGAGTCGCCTGCATCGTCATGCATTATAAAACAGTTAGTTAGATGAGATCTACCGCAGCGCGAAGCCAGCTCCCGGGGCTTACTTGCGATAGAATTTATGGCTTTCGTCGACCGCGATCAACGACAGTGCGACCAGCAACAGCAGCAGCCATTGATCGAATGTGACCGGGACTATCTGCAGGATTGCGCCCAGGCCTGGCAGGAACATGGCGGCGATATGCACAGCCTGGGCACCCAGCATGCCGTATAACAACAGCGGATTGCTGAAAAAATTCATGCGGAATATGGATACGGTTTCTGAGCGGCTGTTGAGTACGTGGACATTTTCGAACAACACCATCAACAGCAGGGTGATGTTGCGTGCTGACTCGACGCTGGCGCCACTGTTCAGTTGCCATTTGAACACGGCAAATGCCAGGCAACCCATCACCAGCGCATTGACCACCACGCGCTCGATCATTAACCGGTCAAAAATAGGCTCGTTGGGATGTCGCGGTGGTTTTTGCAGTTCGTGGCCTTCGGCAGGTTCGAAGGCAAGGGCTATGTCCTGTATGCCGTTGGTAACGAGGTTCAGCCACAACAACTGGATCGGTAGTAGCGGCAGTGGTGTTCCCATTAAAATCGACAACAGCACCAGCATGATTTCTGCCGCACCGGTTGAGATCAACAAAAAAATCACCTTGCGCACATTATTGTAAACAATGCGCCCGTGTCGAATGCCATGCACAATCGACGCAAAATGATCATCAGTCAATATCAGGTCGGCGCTTTCGCGCGCAACATCAGTGCCACGCAGGCCCATGGCTATGCCGACATGGGCGTGGCTGAGTGCAGGTGCATCGTTGACGCCATCGCCTGTCACGGCAACAAACTCACCGTCATCAATAAGCTGTTCGACGATGCGTTTTTTTTGATGCGGTTCAATACGAGCGAACACACGCGTGCTGTGTACCAGGCGTTGAAACTCGGCCACATTGTTTTGTGCATCGGCAAGTTGCGAGCCGGTAACAGCCTGCATTGCTTTATCTGCAATACCAAGTTCGCGCGCCAGTGCAAGCGCGGTTTGTGGATGATCGCCGGTAATCATGCCAACATCGATCTGCGCTGCGCGGCAGTCTTTCACCGCTTCGATAGCTTCCGGCCGTAATGGATCGAGCATGCCGCTGATACCGAGAAACTCGATATCGTGTAACGCATTGTCGGGCATATCGGGCATGGCAGGCAGTCGACGATGTGCAATGCCGAGCACGCGATAACCGTCCCTGGCGAGCTGCTCGGCGTGTTGTGTTATGTCAGCATGGCGTTGTTTTTCTGCAACAGTATTTTGTGCAGTCATGGCCAGTAATTTTTCAACACTGCCTTTGATAAAAAGTTCGATGTGGTCTTCGAATCGATTAATGCTGGCAGAATACCCCAGTGATGATTCATACGGTATTCTGCCGAGTTCGGGATTGCGGGCACGCAATTCGTTGATGTTGATGCCAGCTTTTTCGGCCAGCACCAGGAACGCTACATCGACCATATCCCCAGTGCCATGCCAGCCTTCGGTATCGTGCTGCAGTAATGATTCGTTTGCCAGTGCGCCTGCGCTACACAACAGGCGGAGGCGCTCAGCGGCGTGTCCTGACGGAACAGGGGTGATCTGGCCGTGCAAATCCATGCCTTCACCGCTGATAGAAAAACGCTCGCCATTGGCAAACACAAGTTGACGCACTGTCATTTCATTCACTGTCAGCGTGCCGGTTTTATCCGTTGCAATATAGGTGCATGAGCCCAGGGTTTCGACCGCAAGCAGGCGGCGTATGATGACATTGCGTTTTGCCATGCGGCGCATACCAATCGCCAGTGCAACTGTGATCGCAGCCGGCAGGCCTTCAGGGATGGCTGACACTGCGAGCGCGATACCAAGTAAAAATACCGAGGCTATATCATCACCGCGCAACACGGTGATGATAAAAATTAGTGTGATCAGGATCAGGATGCTGTAGGTGATACGCAGGGTAAAGCGTTCAATGCGTTGCATCAGCGGTGGTTTAATTTCGAATTCAGAGCCGATATCGGCGGCGATTTTTCCAATCTCGGTCTGGCTGCCGGTGGCGATGACTTCGCCGCTGCCACGTCCGCGCATAATCACGCTGCCGGCAAAGCAGATATTGCTGCGGTCACTCAATGCGGGGCGCGCTGCTGCATCTATAGTCGCGTCTTTGATCGAGGGTACTGATTCGCCGGTAAGCAGGGATTCGTCGGCCTGTAAATCATGACTCACGCATAACCTGAGGTCTGCGGGGATTTTGTCACCCGGTACCAGTTGTACAAGATCGCCGGGTACAACCTGCGAGGTGTCGATCCGTTGCGGCCTGCCGTCACGAATGACGACTGCCTGCGAGGGCACCATTTTTTTCAGTGCGGCAGCGGCACGTTCTGCAGCGTACTCCTGCACGGTGCCGATGGCGGCATTGAGTAACAGCACGGCAAATATAAAGAATGCATTAATCGCCTGGTTGAGGCCGAGTGAAATAATAGCGGCGACCAGCAGGACATAGATGAACGGGCTTTTGAACTGGTACAGAAAAATAACCAGCACCCCGGGATGGCTGGGTTCTGGCAGCAGGTTTTTGCCATAATGCAGTAAACGTTTGCTGGCTTCAGCAGATGTCAGGCCGCCGGGGACGCATTCGGGTGTATAGGTTCGTGTATCAGTAAGCATATGTAAGCCGATGCGAAATTGAGCGCAAGCATAGCGAGCGGTCATTTGTAACATATTGGCGCAAAGCACGGTTGATGGATATCAACGTCGGGCGCATCATCAGCCCTGGGTAGTTACGCCAGCGCGGTCTTTACCGGTACGGGAAAAAGCAGTACGCTTTGCCAATGCCTGCAGTGCGTTAGCGCGGTCTTTACCGGCCCGGGAAAAAGCAGTACGCTTTGCCGATGCCTACAGTGCATTTTACACCCAATTTGAAACGCCACATTGAGTGCCCGCCAGCGCAGGTAAACGGGCGCAATGTGCGTGAAGCACTTGACGCGGTGTTTGCCGATAACATGCAATTAAGGCGTTATGTACTGGATGACCAGGGGCGCTTGCGTAAGCATATGCGAATCGCGGTGGACGGTGACATCATACGCGACCGAACTTTGCTCACAGATGCAGTGGGCCCCGAGTCTGAAATTTATGTGATGCAGGCCTTGTCAGGCGGTTAGCGCTGGCAAGCCCGCTGAACCTGCCGGGGAGAACAGTATGACAATGACAGCATTGATAGCGACGCGCAAAGGTTTGTTCAGGGCAGCAAAACAAAATGGCTCATGGGTGCTGGAAGCCGCCGGTTTTAGCGGTGCCCCGGTGAGCATGGTGCTGGCCAGTGCACAACATGACACCTGCTACGCAGCACTCGATCACGGCCATTTTGGCGCCAAGCTGCATCGCTCCGACGACGCCGGCGCCAGCTGGAAAGAAGTGGCGGCACCGGCGTATCCTGCGGCAGAAAACGCGGACGAAGGCGTCAGCCTGGAAATGATCTGGTCGATGGAATTTGCCGAAACAGGCAATGCCCTGAAACTCTGGGCCGGCACGATTCCGGGCGGGCTGTTTTTTTCAGACGATGGTGGTGAAAGCTGGGCGCTGAATCAAACGCTCTGGACGTACTGCCAGCAGCAAAAATGGTTTGGTGGCGGCTTTCCCAGTGCGGGGATTCATTCCATCTGCGTTCATCCCGACAACACCGATCATATAGTGCTAGGTGTTTCCTGCGCAGGCGTATGGCAAACCACCGACGGCGGCGCAAACTGGCAGACCCGTTCGCAGGGTTTGCGCAATGAATACATGCCAGCAGGACAGGAATACGAAGCCATTGGCCAGGATCCGCACCGACTGGTGCAGTGTCGCAACAATCCGGACCAGATGTGGATACAGCATCACAACGGCATATTCCGTTCTGTCGATGGTGCAAACAACTGGCAGGAGATAACGCAGGTCAAACCATCGGTATTCGGTTTTGCCGTGGTGGTGCATCCCGCCGATGGCAATACTGCCTGGTTTGTACCCGGGGTGAAAGATGAGTGTCGCATCCCGGTGGACGCCCGGCTGGTGGTGAACCGCACCCGCGATGGCGGTAAGACATTTGAGGCGCTCACCACGGGGTTACCGCAACAGGCGAGTTATGATCTTGTCTATCGACATGGCCTTGATATAGACAGCGCGGGCAATTGTCTTGTCATGGGGTCGACCACCGGCAACCTCTGGCTGTCGGAAGACCAGGGCGATTCGTGGCAGTGCCTTTCAAACTATTTGCCGCCGGTGTATGCCGTCAGGTGTGTGGGTTAACATTCAGGCCAGGCCTTTTGCCTGTTATCAGTTTAAGTTGAGTTAATGATGGATCTTGTTTGTCCTTTCAGTGCAACCCTGGTGAAACATGACTTCGACTGTTGTCATGCCGATCATGTCGTGCGCCGTGGCGGTGCAGAGATTGCCTGCCAGTCAGTCGACAACCACGTGGAATGTTGCGCGATTCATCGGCAAATCAAAACCAGCGCGCTCGAAGCGCTGGGTCTTGAAGATGATCTGCTGTCATTGCCGCACAGTGTGCTGGTTAAAATTCAGTACGGGGGCCTGCTGGGTTTGCAGGCCGTGATGGGCAAGGACGCAGCCGTGGTAGGCGATATCGCTTCACTGGTGATGTCTGTCCGGCAAACCTATGCAAATTATGCTGAGCTGCCGTATGCCACGATAAATTCCGCGATTGCCGATTACCGGCAGCCGCGTCGCGGCCGAAAATAAACTGTCAGTTCAGAACCTGGGCCCCAGCATCAGGTAGGCCGTTCTCTGGTTTAACGACGACACGCCGTAACCGATCACCAGGGTACCCAGCACGGTGTCTGCACCCCAGTAAGCACTGACTGAGCGTATCCAGTCATACGGATCCTGTTTAAGTGGATCATCAATCCGGCCGGCTTCAAGATATGCGCCGTAATACATGCCGCGCCCGAACTGGGATGGCAGGTTTGAGTACTGGCGATACATTCCAAACCGCCCCAGCTGGTAGCGCGAGCCAGTGAGCTGATCGAGATTCAGGCCGGACAAACGCAACGGCCCGCCCAGCTGGAACGGGTCGTAGGCCTGGATGCAGCAGTTAATTTCTTCACCGAGTTCTATGCTTGCTGACAGTGTGCTCTTGCCGACACTGTACACCGCGGTGGTCCGCAATTGCGCACGGGTATATTCATCATCCGAACCCCAGCCCGGTTTGCTACCGCGAATGTTGAGTTCGGCAATGCTGCCACTGCGCGGAAATGACAGGCTGTCGAGCTGATCGTATATAGCTGTCAGTTCATAACCGACCTGGGTGAGTTCAACCGAGGGAACTGTCGCCGTGATGACACCAAAATCGGGCTGTGCATTAATCGTATTGATGAAGGGGCCGATGCGCAGTTCACCGAGCGGGCTGGAAATGCCGAGATCAAGGCCGATGCGCGCAGATTTTATAATGTACTGCCCGATGCGCACATCATCATTATAGAACTGCACAACATAGCGCCGCAGGCCCGCATGGCCTGCGATAAATGCGCCATCGCGTATCTGCAAGGGTTGTATGTATTCGGTTTTCAGGAAAGAGTCATAGCCTATTTGCACATCATTGCGCCACTCGGCACCTAACCATTCTTTCCAGCTGCGCCGGTAACTGGCGGCAAGATTAAACTGAGCTGGCGTGTTGAAGTCAGCAATGCCGCCAACGCCAAACTTGAGAAAATTAGGCCCCCATGTTTTGGCTTCAGTTTCAATCTCGATACTGGCGCCGATATCGTCGGGGATCACCCTGTAGCCCAGGTAGGAAAAATCGCCGCGACCATATATGCGTGCAAGGTCTTTGTGCAGTGCATCAGTGTTAAACGATTCGCTGGTTTGTGTGTGGACATCATGTAACAGGGTTTCGGCATCTGATTTGTTTGCGGCAGAAATGTTGATGCTGTGAATCTCTGGCGCCGCCAGTGCGCGTTGCTTGCGTGCGCTTTTCCAGTCGGCATAGTCGCTGGCGCTGAGTGAGAGTTGTGACAATGCGCTTGATGCTTTCAGGCCGGCCTGTACGCCGGATTCAATAATTATTTTGCTCAACTCAAAATCAGTGGCACTAATGTCATCGAGTGCGGGTTCAATCAGTACATCATTTGCGTTCAGTTCTGACAGTGAGCGTTTTACATTCTGTTCTGTGAGCAGGTTAATCGACTGGTCAGCAACATCAATCACACTGTTTATTTTATTGCGCGATAATAAGGGCGTGCCGGCATTGACCGCGATGATGATGTCGCCGCAAAGTTCGCGCACGATGTCGACCGGGAGGTTGCGCACCAGGCCGCCATCCACGTAAATATGTGCGCCAATCCTGGTCGGTGCAATCACGCCGGGCAATGACATGCTGGCACGCATGACTTTTATCAGCTCGCCCTCACTAAATACCCGCATGTCACCACTTTCAAGATCGGTGGCGATAGCGCGAAACGGCGTGGGTAACAGGTCAAAATCCAGGCCTGCAATTGATGGTCCCTGCCCGATGAGGTCCTTTAGAAAAAATTCGAATTTATAACCTGCAGAGGCGCCGGTGGGTAATAGCACTTCACCGTCGCGAAAGCCCACGGTAAAGTCAAACAACGGGCGGTAGCTGTCGCGTTTTATACGCAGCGGAATTTCCGAGCGTGGGGGCAGGTCATCAAACAATTCGACAAGGTCGGATTGTGATAATACATCGCGCATTTTTTCAGGGCTCACGCCGGCGGCATAGCTGCCGCCCACCAGCGCACCCATGCTGGTACCGGCGATGCAGTCTACCGGAACTTTAAGGTCTTCCAGCACCTGCAATACACCCACGTGTGCGAGTCCACGTGCGCCCCCGCCAGACAGCACAAGGCCGATACGCGGGCGCGCGAGATTATCAGCAGTCGTAGTCTCTACACCGGGCACCACGGTGGGGAGCGACAGGCAGAGCATAGAAAAAGCGAAACAGATTAACGCGCGCATCGAGGTCAGTTGATTTTATAGACAGTCGAAGATTAGCATTGTTGGTGTTGCTATCGTAGGTAAATCAGCAAATCGTTTATCTACCTGTAACAAACTGCTATATATGGTGGAGAGTCACCGCTGCGCCAGATGAACGATGCATTGTGGAATATTTGTCGAGCTTTAATATAAGGAAGGACCTGGGTAAATGAAAAACAAGGTGCACTACAGCGTTGATGACGGATTCGACCTGCTGGCGAAAAAGACAGAGCTGCCGCTGGATGAATACACTGCAATTACTGATCGCCAGGCTGAAATAGAATTATGCCTGGCGCAGCATGTTTCAACTTTTTCCACGGTAATCCCGGGTGCGTTTGCACGCAAAACACTGATATCCCCGCTTGCGGGATGCGAAATCAGTTTGCTCGTGCTGTTCAAACATGAACTTAACGTGCGTTACCTGCCGGCGAAACTGCTCGATAAACTACTGGTAACACTGAAGCAGCAATATCCCGATGCGATACTCTCAAAAAAATATAATGCGGTCCTGGTACCGTTTGAAAATTTTGCATTCAGAGTGCAGCCGGGATTTCTGACACCCAAAAACGCTTACCTGGTCCCGGCGCTGGCCTGGCAGGGCTGGGTTGATTACCACAGCCTGGCGTACAAAACCCGGCTTTCAAAAGCAGACCTGGCGCACAAAGCTAAACTGCTCCCGGTCATCAGAATGATAAAGTCGTGGAACCACGTGACCGGCAGTCTGTTCGATGACTATTATCTTGAGATAATGGTCTGCGATGTGCTGAAAGACTATGAGATCAGGCAGTATTCGACTGCGCTGTGCCATGTATTCAAGTCAGCATTGAAAGAAGTGGTGTACAAAATAAATGACCCGGCCAATCCTGAGTTCGAGATTGAGGGTTTGCGCGATGTTGCTGACCTGGTGAGTGCCATGCTGCATTTTCAGCAGGCCTGTAAACTGGCTAAGCGCGCCGTAGCGCATGAAGAAGACGGTCATATCGAACTGGCGCTGGAGAGCTGGCAGACATGTTTGCCCGGAAGCTTTCCGTCACGAATGGATATGGTTATCGGACAAATAAGGCGGCAGGGGATCGTCGGTTCAGAAGCATTGCAGCTGATGCGCGATGTGTTTGACCAGTCCTGATTGTTAGCGTGTTTATCTGCCTGCTACGAATCTGCTCGCGTCGAATCTGCCTGCTTCGAATCTGCCTGCTTCGAATCTGCCTGCTTCGAATCTGCGAGTAGCGCCGCTGTTGTTGATTTAATCTTTCTCACCGGGCATAAAAAAGCCGGCAGCTGGATCCAGCTGCCGGCTTTTTTACAGTACGCGATGCTGCTTACATACCGAGTTTTTTCTTGATCGCATCGATAACAGCATCAGATGATGTGGCCTGTACCGATAACAGCATGCCTTCATTCTTGTAAAAGTCGACCAGCGGCGCGGTCTGCTTGTTGTATACATTCAGGCGGTTGCTGATGGCTTCTTCGGTCTCGTCATCACGCTGTACAACCGGGCTGCCGCACTTGTCGCAGATGCCTTCTTTTTTCGGCGGGTTTGATTTGACGTTGTAAATTTCACCACAACCGGTGCAGGTGCGGCGTGTGGTCAGGCGGTCAAGAATAACGTCACGTGGTACGTCAATCTCGACTGCGCAATCGAGTTTCTCGCCCATGTTTGCCAGCAGCACTTTCAGTGCTTCCGCCTGGGGGATGGTGCGTGGGAAACCGTCGAGCAGGTAGCCTGATTTGCAATCGTCTTCTTTCAGGCGCTCACCCATGATGCCCATGATGAGGTCATCGGAGACCAGGTCGCCGGCTTTCATCGCGGCTTCGGCTTTCTTGCCCAGCTCGGTACCGGCTGCGACTGCACCGCGCAGAATGTCACCCGTCGAAATTTGAACAGAGCCGTCGAGCTTGGTCAGCAGCTTGGCGACAGTGCCTTTACCTGCGCCAGGTGCGCCTAAAAGAATCAGTTTCATCAGAAATCCTCGGAAAATGTTAACAATATCAGCACCTAAGGCGTTAGTGCCCGGCGCGCTCAAAAATCGAGCGCGTATTTTCTTGGTTTTGAGTGAATAATGCAAACACGCCGGCTTAGATTGGCCGCAGGGCGTCGGCATTTTTTAATCGCCAGCGATCAGAGGGATTGCAGGGGTGTGGCAACAGCGGGCTATGCGTGTCTGAACAGTACAACACTCAGGTCATCGATGTGGCCGTCAGCCGTCTGCATTTTTTCCAGGCAATCATGCATTAAGCGGGTGCCTGCATCGATCAGTTTGCCTTTGCGAATAGTCTGCACAATATCCTCGATCATCAGGTTATCAGTGACGCCGTCACTGCCGAGCAAAACCGTATCATGTTTTGCCAGTGTCAGCTGCGGGCCGATTTCGATGCGCATATCGCTGCAGCCCATGATGTTGGATACCAGGTGACGTTCTTCTGATGACATGGCTTCTACTTCATCGATCATGCCTGACTCGACGGCATATCCGACAGGTGAATGTGCAATTGTCTGATATTTTAATTTTCCGCGCTGGCCGGTGATCAGTGAAACAGAATCGCCCGCATGGTAGCTGCGAAGCTGGTCACCAATGATTTCAGTAATCACAATGGTGGTCGCGGAGCCGGACTGCATGGCAAGTATTTCCTGGTTTGCATTATCAATGCCGCGCAGGATGGCATCGCGCAGGTCGCCATTGGTTTCACCAAATTCCGCGATTGCATCGCGCAGGGCGGTGACAGCAATTTTTGAAGCATCACCGCCCCTGGCGTGGCCGCCGACACCATCGGCCACCACCAGGATGCCGCGCCGGTCATCAAAAGGTATCAGCGCAATGCTGTCCTCGTTTTGTGATTCCTTGTTTGCGGCCCTGACAGTAAACACGCAGGCACTGCCAAACGCAAAGCTGTGCATTACGGGCTGAAGCAGGTCCTGTGCCGTGTAGATCACGGCCTTGTCTTGATGTGGTGACATTATTTACAGGTTCTTATAGTGGTGTCAGGTCAGGTGAAGTTCCATGCTTTCGAGATAGCGCTTGAGCTCGCCAGCAGTGCGAAATTTTTTCAGGATGAGCGAGCGCTTCAGGCCGCAGATGACTGCTTTGATTTCAGCGGGTAATTTCGAATAGGTTTTTGCGCCACCCAGGGTGTCGTAAAAAATTCGAATCATATTGCATACGTCGTCCTCGATATTGGCCTTGCTGGGTGCGCCCCAGTGAAACAGGTCGAGCAGTTTCAGATCAAACTTTAATCCGAAGCGTTCAACAATGATGTTTTCAGAGTGCAGGTCGCCATGGTATTCGCCAAGCGCATGGATACATTCGATGCCTACGGCCATGGCGTGTAATAAATGAATCGCCGGGTAGGGTGCAAGTTTTTTTCCGGGTTGCCGCTTTTGAAAAACGCTGAGCAATTCGCCTTCGACGAACTCGGAAATCAGGAAGGAAACTGACTGTTGCCGCAGTATGATTTTTTCCTGGGTGTGGTACTGGATGACCACGTGGCACTTGTGGAGTTTGTGCAATTTGCGCGCATAAAACAGCAGCGCCTTGTCGCGCAGGTTTCTTTGCGGAAAGAAAAATTTAGCCGTGCGGATGATGTCGGTATGGATTTCACGCACCAGGTAGACTTCGCCTTCCCAGCCGGCACCGAGCAGTTCCATGACTTCATATTTTCCGGCCAGGATGCGACCGGTATGAAAACGGAACGAATCGATCGGTTCTGGTTTCTGTTTTTTCTTTTGAGCCATGGGTGCGTGTAATTTTGTGACAGCCGAAAGGAGGTATATTTACCCTGTATTCATCTAATAAGAAAGCACAATATGCAGCTGTCGATATTATTTACAGTATGGAACTGGCTGACCAGGGCATCAATATTGATATATTAGTATTCAATAAGATACATCAGGTGGCCTGGATGTTGCTTTATTGAAACTACATTTTTAAGATGTATGAATTATATATTAGTAAGGGTATGAAATTATGAATATTACAAAACAACTGGCTGGTGCAACCGTGCTTTTGCTGGCGGCGTCAAATGCGAATGCGATAGCACTCTATGGTGCCTATGCGCGAGGCCAGGATTTTGCTGAGGGCGGTGCGGAAAATGGCGGTGTCGGCTTCTCTAGCGCAAGCGTATCGAGCGCAGTGTATGCCGCTGATACTACGCTGAGTGGAAGTTCCTACACGCCCGTGCTACGTGCAGAGTCTGTTTCAGTAAGTCCGGAGAACAGCGATGATTTTACGACTGCCCGCGCTGAATCCTACCAGACTTTTTTCAGTTCAATTACCCAAACCATTACGCTGAATTTAAACTTTCATGGTGTTGTATCAGATGATATAAGTACCAGTTCTTATGTGCTGGCTGACGTAAAAATCAGGGGCGGCGCAACACACATGGTTTCTGACACGTATTGTTCAAATGGTGATTACGCTTTTGCAAATAATGTTGTCGGCTTTGGTGCCTATCTGTGTGGCAATAACCTGGGTACCTCCAACCTGTTTATCCCTGTTGGCGACGTTACCCTTACGGATACGATCACTTTTGACATAGGTGCTGGTGAAAGTTTTTCTGTCTATGGGATCCTGCGGGCGAACTCGTTCGGTGGTTCAGCTGATGCATTCCATACATTGCAGATGAATTTTGATGATGATACCTATCTCACAGCTGCATCAAGCGTGGTGCCATTGCCTGCTGCGTTCTGGTTATTTGGTTCGGGGCTTTTTGCACTGCTGGGCCTTGGCAGGTGCAGGCAGTCACGCCAGTAATTTACATTCAAGCTTTCGAGAACAGGCGCCGGCTCAACAGGCCGGCGCTTTTTTATGCGTATGACTATTGAGCAGTTACTTTCAAAGATACAAACCCAGCCGGAAACAGTCGCATTTGCGGATGTCATCGAAGTAATCGACAATTATTATGAATTCACACCGGTCGAATTTAAAAATGGCAGCCTGGTAAATGCCGCTGGTCAGAATTCAGGTTCGTGCCGGCTGTTTGCTTTTGCAAAACTGCATAATCTGACACAGCAACAAACCCTGGATTGCTTTGGTGATTATTATCGTCGTGACGTATTACCGCACCCGGATAAGGATGATCATCAAAATATACGGAATTTTATCTGTACAGGCTGGCCTGGTATTAGCTTTGATAAAATACCGCTAGTGCTCAAGACAGTAAAATAACCGGTCTGGGTCCTGGCATTAGCTTTTCATTCCAAGCGCACTGACGATGGATTTTATTTCCTCGGCTGAATCATCCAGGATCAGGCCAGCTGTTGCTTCGTTTATGCCGAGTTTTTTCGCCGCCGGTATGTTTGTCCAGTCGGGCGCCTGTAGCTCGTCTGTTGTCGGCATGAGCGAGCAGGTTCGCAATACGACAACATCGGTCAAATCCGGCGGCCACCTGATCCGGTCCAGGCTGTCATGTTCGTCAGTGACGGTAATGAAATCCGCGGTAAATTTCCATGCTTCTACAATGCTGCGGCCTACGCCGGTGTGCCAGTCAAACATAATATTGTCGAATAACTCGGTTGATGCCAGCATCTCCGGGTACTTTTCCATTTTTGACAGGATGTAGAACTTGCCGATGTCATGTATCAGGCCGGCAAGCATGGCTTCATCCGGATTAATGTTTTTCGCCAGTTTTCCTGCAATCACGTATGAGTAGGCTGCCACCTCGATGCTGTGACTCCAGAGCGGTTCCAGTTGCTTGCGTGTCGACGCGCTGGCGCCTGACTTTACCGAGTGCTCGATCGCAAACGAGGTGGCGGTGCTCTGCGCAAGCTTGAAGCCCATGCGTGCGATCGCCATGTTGAGGTTCCTGATTTCTGTGCCGCAGGCATTGACCAGGGCGGAATTTGCGACCTGCAGGAAACGCGCAGAAAGTACCGGGTCAGAAGCCGCGATAGTCGCAATGCTTTTTGCCGATACCTCGGGATCTTTGAGTGCGTCCTTGATGCGCAGCGCCACTTCGGGAAACGCCGGTAACTCGACCTCGCCCCTGGCGAGATCAGCACTCAGGCTGGTGATGAACTCGAACCCAATATTGCTTGCTTGACTGGCTTGTGTCATGTTTGCATCTCTTTCTGGTTGGCGTATCAGGGCGACGGGCGATAGCTGGCAGTACAATCGTCGGCACAGCGCGAAAAAACTTTATGGCATAGCGCATATTTTGGTTGCAGCAGTGACATCGTCTCGCAACACTATTCAGGCAAGGTAATTGGCAACGATAGAGATCAAACGGGTGTTGATATGGGGTGGCTGGTGGCGGCTTGGTCATGCCGCCATCGGTCTGCCGGTGCTGGTGCTGCTGGTGACCGGCGGTTTGATCGCCGCCAGCCCGTCACTGGCAGAATCGGCGCTGGATTTTCATTACCTCGCGGCCGGCGTGCTGACATTCGGGCTCATCGTGCGGATCAGCCTGATGCTGTTCGGTAAGCCGCACGAGCGGCTGGCAGCACTCATCCCGGGCGCTGCTGAGCTGTCTGCCATGGGCAAAACCCTGCTGTTCTACCTGACCCTGGGGAAAACCGGCCTGCCACGCTGGTATGCGCACAACCCGTTGTGGAAGCCGGTGTATCTACTGCTTTATGCCGTGCTGGTGCTGCTGCTGGCGAGCGGGTCGGCGATTGTCGTCCAGCGATATTGTGCTGGGATTTTACCTGCCCGAAGTGCATGCGTTCTGGGCGCAGTGTGTGCTGTGGTTTTGTGTGCTGCATATCATCAGTGCCTGCGCGCACGATCTCAGCAACAAAACCGCGGATGTCTCGGCCATCATCAATGGTTATCGACTGTACCTGGTAGACCGCAGCAATCCCGCGTCAGCCCCTGGTGCTGCCGTGCAGCGGGTCTCGCTGGACACAATCAGGAAACAACCTGGCCGCTGACTAGCGGTATGCCTGAACGGGTGCATTTTCATCCAGCTCTGGTAATCTGCACGGCTATGCTGATAATCAATAACGACCACCGGCATATTTCAATGCTATCCAGAGGAGAGAAACTGATGAATCAATTTAATCGTGTGATGGGTTTTGCTGCATTTGCATGCCTGCTTGCGCCGGTGAACGCATTCGCGGATTCGTGGACCTGCGTGAATAACAACCTGGTGCGTGAGGTCAGGATCCAGTACGCAGGTTCTGCGCCAGTGCCCTGCAGCGTGGTGTATAACAAGCCCGATGAAGACGCCAGCAGCCAGGTATTGTGGACGGCTGACAACCAGGAAGGTTATCTGCGAAGAACAGGCGCAGGGGTTTGTTGCCAAGCTCGAATCCTGGGGCTGGACATGTGTGAATGATGCCGCGTTGTGTGCCTGACGAAACAGGCGAACCCAGCGGGGCGACTGAATCCGACGACGCAACTGAGTCTGGCATGGATGAGGGTTCAGACGGCGAGAGTAAGCCGAAAAACGCCAGGCAATAAAAAAGGCCGGTGTTCACCGGCCTTTTGTTGATTGCATACATCCACTGCTTATTTTTTCGCAGCTTCGCGTTCCTTGGCTTCCTTGATGACCGTCTCGGCAACATTGCGCGGGCAGGGCATGTAGTGCAGGAATTCCATCGAGAACTGGCCACGACCCGAGGTCATGGTGCGCAGGTCACCGATGTAACCAAACATTTCGCTCAGCGGACATTCTGCCTTGATGCGAATACCGGTTGAGCTTGGCTCCTGTGACTTGATCATGCCGCGACGACGGTTGAGGTCACCAATGACGTCACCGACATGGTCTTCCGGGGTGAACACGTCGACTTTCATGATCGGTTCCATCAGCTGCGGGCCGGCTTTCGGCATCGACTGGCGATAACCTGCGCGTGCGGCAAGTTCATATGCAATCGCAGATGAATCCACCGGGTGGAAACCACCGTCCATCAATGTGACCTTGAAGTCAAGGCAGGGATAACCGGCGAGTACGCCGCGATCCATGCTGATGGCAAAGCCTTTCTGAACCGCAGGCCAGAATTCGCGCGGTACGTTACCGCCGGTTACTGCGGACTCGAACACGTAGCCGCTGCCGGGTTCGCCGGGCTCGACCACATAATCAATTTTCGCAAACTGACCTGAACCACCGGTCTGTTTCTTGTGGGTATAGCTGTCTTCCACGCGCTGGGTGATGGTTTCGCGATAGGCTACCTGCGGCTTGCCGACGGTAACATCAACCCCGTGAGTGCGGCGCAGGATGTCGATCTTGATGTCGAGGTGCAGTTCACCCATGCCCTTGAGGATGGTTTCACCTGAGTCTTCATCGGTTTCAACGCGGAATGAAGGATCTTCCTGCACCATCTTGCCGATGGCGATACCCATTTTTTCAGACGCGCCCTTGTCTTTCGGTGCGACCGCAATCGAGATGACCGGATCCGGGAATACCATCGGTTCCAGCGTGGCCGGGAATTTTGGATCACACAGGGTGTGACCGGTCTGCACGTTTTTCATGCCGATGACGGCAACAATATCACCCGCCTGGGCGCTGCTCAGTTCTACACGCTCGTCGGCGTGCATTTCAACAATACGGCCGATTCGTTCGGTCTTGCCGGTAAAGGTATTGAGTACAGTCGAGCCTTTTTCCAGTTTGCCGGAATAAATACGAATAAAAGTGAGCGCACCGAAACGGTCGTCCATGATCTTGAACGCCAGCGCGCGCAACGGCTTGTTGATATCCACAATCGCAAATTCGCCGGTTTCGTTGCCTTCGAGGTCAACTTCAGGCTGCGGGCTGACTTCAGTCGGGCTCGGCAGGTAGTCAACCACGGCATTCAGCACCAGCTGCACGCCCTTGTTCTTGAATGCAGAACCGCAATAGGTCGGGAAGAAGTCGAGCGCAATCGTGCCCTTGCGAATACAGCGATTGAGGTCTTCGAGCGAAGGCTCGTTGCCATCAAGATACTGTTCCATCATCGCATCATCCTGCTCAACCGCAGTTTCGATGAGTTTTTCACGCCATTCATCGACCAGGTCAGCCATGTCAGCTGGCGGCTCTTCGACGGTGTAGTTCAACGGGTCACCGGAGTTGTCCCAGATCCAGGCCTTGCGGGTGAGCAGGTCGACCACGCCGGAGAAATTTTCTTCAATTCCGATCGGCAGCACCATTACCAGCGGGTTGGCGCCGAGTACGTCTTTTACCTGCTTGACCACGCGGTAAAAATCCGCGCCCATGCGGTCGAGCTTGTTGACGAAAATAACGCGCGCGACTTCAGAATCATTGGCATAACGCCAGTTGGTTTCTGACTGTGGCTCTACACCGCCAGAGCCGCAGAATACGCCGATGCCGCCGTCGAGTACTTTCAGCGAGCGGTACACTTCGATGGTGAAGTCAACGTGTCCGGGGGTGTCGATGATATTAAAGCGGTGGTCGTTCCAGTAGCAGGAAGTCGCTGCAGACTGAATCGTGATGCCGCGCTCACGTTCCTGGTCCATAAAGTCAGTGGTGGTTTCACCTTCGTGAACTTCACCGATTTTATGGATTTTGCCGGTGAGTTTAAGAATACGTTCGGTGGTGGTGGTCTTACCGGCATCCACGTGAGCGAAAATACCTATGTTGCGATATTTGGCTAAGTCAGTCATTTCTCTAATACTCTTAATATTGTGTTCGATGGCAGCCCCGACAGGGGTGCTTGTACAGGCTGGAGTGCAGCTATTGCCAATACCTTAATGTATTGAAAATACTGACAAAAGATTGTGACACAAACTTTTGTGTGTCTGATAATGCCGTGTGGAATTATGCAGAGGCTACCCCAGTCAATTCGCGCCCCTGAAAATCAGCACAGCTCTGGCAATGCAGGCAGTTAATAGTTCAGGGCTTGGGCAGGCGAATCCAGGGACCCCCTAGCCAGCGCGGGCGAATTATAAACCAGATTTGGCCTGAATATGCGATTGTTGCGGGATTTGGCACGTAAAAACCATTCCAAACCTGAAAAATCAGCTTACACGACACTCCGAGCAGGGCGTGGCAAGGGGTAACAGCGGGTATAATCGGCCATCACACGCAAACTATTCCCGGGAACCCGCATGGCGAAACTCACTTCAGCACACACCGTCGATTCCAGTACCAGCGCTATCTGGCAAAACCATGTCAGTGTGCCCGATACGCCCGCCGGGTTTACTGTGCGCACCACGTTCCCCGGTAACCCGGACGGCGCCGAAGTGATGCTGGAACGCTGGCAGGCAGGCAGCGCAGAACCGCCGCATTCACATCCCGGGGATGATATGACCGTGGTGGTCGAAGGCCGCATGGCGATCCAGTTTTTTACCCGCGGCGAGCAGGGGCTGGCGCCGGACGGCGAGCCGGTGATACTCAAGGCGGGCGAAACCGGTTATATCGCGGCAGGCCGCATCCACGACGCAAAATACCTCGAAGACTGCAAGCTGGTGTACGTGCACGATAAGGCGTTTGGGTTTACTGCGGAATCGTGAAGAGATTAAAAGCGAAACCGCAGAGACGCAGAGGGCACAGAGGAAAACAAAACATTATTGTTATAAACCCCTGTACTAGAAAGGTAGGGCGGGCAATGCCCGCCCTACCTGTTGTGTTCTGTTACCTTCATACGCTTTTCTCTGCGTCCTCTGCGCCTCTGCGGTTTCGCTTTTACTTTTTAGCTGAAAGCTGGCGTTAATTTTCGGTGATGTTCTGCATGGCGTTTTCGAGATCTTCGCTGGCAGTCATCCAGTCATCTTCCGTCTGGCTGCAGAGTCCGTCTAGCTCGGATTTTTCTCTGAGCAATTTCTGTAATTCCGTTTTGCGCTGTTCAGCATAAATATCCGGGTCGGCAAGCATTGCTTCCAGATCTTTCTGGCGGGCGTGCAGTTTGTCCAGCTGTGCTTCAAGCTCGGTGACTTTTTTGCGCAGTGGCTGCAGTTGTTTACGTTGTTCGGCTTCTGCGCGTTTGCGGTCTTTTTTTGCCATCACCGGCTTGCCGGCAGGTGATGTTGTGGCGCTATTATCGCCAACAATGCTGCGCGATTTATTGTGGTCACTCAACCATTTTGGATACTCGTCCAGGCTGCCGTCAAATTCTTCCACGCGCTGGTCGTGTACCAGTAATAAGCGATCACAGGTGACGCGCAGCAGGTGACGGTCATGCGAGACGATGACCATGGCGCCGGTGAAATCCTGTAACGCCAGTGCCAGTGCCTGGCGCATTTCCAGGTCGAGATGATTGGTCGGCTCATCGAGTAGTAATAAATTGGGCCGCTGGTAGACCAGCATGGCGAGTACCAGGCGCGATTTTTCACCACCGGAAAACGGCCCGACTTTTGCCAGCGCCTGCTGGCTGCCGAAACCGAAACCACCAAGGTGCTGGCGCAAATCGGCTTCGCGCGCGTCTTTATCCAGCTGTTGTAAATGCTCGACTGGGGTGTGTTCGGGGTGTAGTTGTTCAAGCTGGTGCTGGGCAAAATAACCGATGCGCGTGTCCTTGTGCTGTTCACGCTGCCCGTTTTGTAAGGCAAGGGTGCCGGCAATTAGTTTGATCAACGTGGATTTACCGGCCCCGTTCGGGCCAAGCAGGCCGATACGATCACCGGGTGCAATACTCAGATCGATATCATCCAGAATGCGTTTATCGGCATAGGCGGCGCAGGCGGACTCGAGTTTGAGCAGGGTGTGCGGGCGTTTTTCCGGTTCGCGCAGGGCGAAGTGAAACGGAGAGTCGACATGTGCAGCCACGATCACCTGCATGCGTTCGAGCGCCTTGATTCGACTTTGTGCCTGTCGTGCCTTGGTGGCCTTGGCGCGAAAGCGTTCGACATACGATTGTATATGCGCAATTTCGCGCTGCTGTTTACTATATTCGGCCTGCTGATTGGCCAGGCGCTCGGCGCGGATACGTTCGAATGCGGAATAATTTCCCGGATAAAGCGTAATGTTCTGATGTTCAATATGCGCGATGTGCGTAGCGACGCTGTCGAGAAAATCACGATCGTGTGATATCAGCAGGAGTGTGCCGGGGTAACTGCGTAACCAGCTTTCCAGCCAGATCACGGCATCGAGATCGAGATGGTTGGTGGGCTCATCGAGCAGCAATAAATCCGAACGACACATCAGCGCTTTGGCCAGATTTAGTCGCATACGCCAGCCGCCCGAGTATTCGTTCACTGCGCGCGCCTCGTCGCCGGGTTTGAACCCAAGGCCATGCAGCAGTTGTCCGGCGCGACTGCGTGCGCTGTAGCCGTTGATATTGTCGTAACGTGTATGCTGTGTTGCCAGTTGCAGACCGTCACCGGTTTTTTCGGCGTTTGCGAGTTCGGTTTCGATCTGGCGTAATTCGTGATCACCATCGAGTACATAGTCGATGGCCGCGCGTTCATCCGCCGGTGTTTCCTGCGCAACGTGCGCTATCACCCAGTCCCTGGGAACCAGGCAATCGCCGCTGTCAGCATGCAGTTCGCCCATGATGAGCGCGAACAGGCTTGATTTACCCGTACCGTTTGCGCCAGTAAGCCCGGCTTTTTGTCCAGGGTGAATTTGAAAACTGGTGTTTTCAAATAGCAGGCGAGGGCCGCGACGTAAACTGAGACTGGTGAATTGCAACATGGGAGACAATTGTAACGCGCAGTGAATAACGCAGCACGATAAATCGTTGCAGAGAAAAGAGTTGATAGATACAACTACTGAGTATCGTATGTAAACAATAATAAATCTTCATATATTTGTAAAATATTTTTATAGACAAATGATATGCAGTGTGTCTGAATAGGAGGCGTCTGAACCAGCGACTTCGAGGTGTATACATGTCGAGAAAGCATGCAAGGAATAAAAAAGAACGACACAACAGAAACTATGCATACGACGACTCAGCAGGAGGCTCCGTCGTCATCGATCTCCCAACCTCCTCCCCACGTTACCTCTCTCCACACCAGCCCCATCCACTACGCAAAAAAATCCAGGCCAAAAACCAGTCGCAAGGACAGTTTATGGCCGCGATCAAAGCACACACACTTACTTTCGGTTTAGGGCCAGCAGGCACCGGTAAAAGTTACTGCACGGCAGCAATGGCAGCTGAGGCACTGATTGCGGGTGAAATTGATCGTATAATTTTTACACGTCCGGCAGTTGAGGTCGGTAACAGCCTGGGCTTTTTGCCCGGCAGGCTGGATGAAAAGTTTGATCCCTATTTCAGCGCGTTCAAAACCTGCCTGATAAACAATGCAGGCAAAGGCGTGATTGATTGTGCGGTGAAAAACGGCAATATCGTGGTTGAGCCACTGGCCTATATGCGTGGCAAAACTTTTGAACGTTGTTTCGTCGTTCTGGATGAGGCCCAGAACTGCGGACCTGAAGAAATGAAAATGTTTCTGACCCGTATCGGCCAGAATTCAACCGTGGTTATCAACGGTGATTTGAGCCAGTCGGATATCTCCGGATACTGTGGATTGTACGATGCAATCAACCGGGTACACTCGGTGCGCGGTGTTTATGTGCACGAATTCACCTACGATGACATTGTGCGCAGCGATATCGTCAAGGATATTATCCTGAAATACGACACCTCGCAGCCACTGAACCAGCCCTACTACGCAGACTAACAGCTCTGCCATCACCCACGGGGGTGCCATAACGCCTGGGCCCAGGCGTTATGGCACCCCCGATGATTTCCGACACTTCTGCGGAAAAAGCACAATTCATGCCATATACTCCTGCAAAGTGCCAGTTTTTTGGCGCAAAGACCAACGGGTATCTCTTGTTAAAAGCTAATGAGCACTCTATTCAAAGTCCTGGTTTTACTGCTGATTTCGGCGGCTGCTTTTGCGGTTGAAAACGCCGATCAGCAGGTTGTGCGGCTTGACCGGGATGTGCAGTCGCTGAAGAAAGATGTGCTGGAACTGGCTGCTGAAATTACCCGCATAGAACAACAGTTACTGTATCCATCGGATACGCATATTAATGTTTTCATCTCCATCACCGGTGATGATGTGTTCGAGCTCGAATCCGCCCGACTTGAGCTGGACAATTCGGTCATCGCCAGCCATCTATACAGCCCGGCGGAAATCGCGGCATTGTTCAATGGCGGTGTGCAACGGCTGTACACGGGAAATCTCGCCAGCGGCAAACATCGACTCAGGCTGACCATTAGCGGGCGCAATAGCACGGGTGAGGCATTCAAACAGCATGCTGAATATGAACTGGATAAAACCGCCAGTGCAGGATTTATCGAAATACAGCTCACAGCGCCCTTAGCCGGGCAGCAGATGATGTCTTTTAAAGACAGATAAGCCTGTGCACAAGCGATTCCTTTTACCGGTCTTATGTTTCAGCGCGCAGCTGCTGGCAGGTACCGCGTCAGCGGGCGATGATCAATGGTTCAAAACCCGGCTGTTACTGGGCGAGATCCAGTTTAATGCACAACAGGGAAAATACCTGGATGCGCTTACCCGGATCGATCATTTTAATGGCGCCAGTGAAAACCGTCTCAACCACGCCATCGAAAAGCTGCAGTCGGGTTCTTCATTGCCAGTCATGCGCGTCGATGAAATAGAACTGGCCTATCGCATGAGCCAGCGCGCAGGTAACGCGGTGCGCGCTGTACTTGGCGATGACATCGATCAGGCGGGCCGCAATCGTGCCGCATTCGACCTGGCCCAGATCTATTACGACAAACAGCAATATGACTATGCAATCTATGCCTTGCAGCTGATTCGCGGTGAACTGTTTTATCCTTTCAAGCAGGATGTTGAATTCCTGCAGGCACAGGTGGCAGCCAGGCAAGGCAAGTTTGAACAGGCAGAAAAGTTACTGAATACGCTGAAGTCCGATCAACGTTACAGCGCGTACGCCACGTTTAACCTCGGGCATATTCTGTTAGAGCAGGGCAGGGCCGAAGAAGGTTATGCACAACTTGCTGAAGTGGGGAATCTCAAAACACTGGACCGTATTCTGCTGGGATTAAAGGACAAGGCCAACCTGGTACTGGGTTACCATGCACTTGAGCAGGGTGATGCCGCCAGGGCAAAACAGTTGCTTGGCACTGTGCGCCTCAATGGCGCATTCTCAAACAAGGCGCTGCTGGGCTCAGGTTGGGCAAGCATGACACTGCAGGATTACAGGGCTGCAATGACCCCGTGGTCAGAACTGGTAACACGTCAGCAAACTGATGAGTCTGTACAGGAAGCATTGCTGGCCCTGCCGTATGCCTATGGCAGGCTCGACTTATATGCAAACGCAATCGAGCTCTACCAGTCTGCCATTACAAATTTTGAAACCAGTCTTGCCAGGCTGGATGCTTCGATCGATAGCATCTCCGATGGAAAATTTCTGCAATTGTTGCGCCTGCACAATAACCGCTCTGACAGTGGCTGGTTACTGCGCCTGCGTGAATTGCCGCAGACGCCCGAAACCTACTACCTGATGGAACTGCTGGCGTCGAGAAATTTCCAGGAATCGGTACACAACTATATTGATATGGTCGAAATTCAAAACAGGCTGGATGAATGGGCGCGAACCGTGACTGCTTTACAAAACCTGGTTGAGGTACGTGCGCAGCATTATGAAGGATTATTGACAACGCTAGATGCATCGCTGGACGAGGTTGATACTGGCCTGGCAGCCGCAAATCAACGCCAGCAGACACTTGCAGATACGATTTCGTATATAAACCTGGAAAATCACCATGAATACCTGACAAGCGAACATGAGTCGGCCATGCTGGCCAGCCTGCAGGACATTGAAGCCGCCAGCAGTGATTTGCCAGCGACCGAGGCGGAAACCAGCCGGCAACGTGTGAAACGTGCGAGGGGCGTGATTGAATGGGACCTGATGAGCGAATATCCCGCGCGTCTCGATGTTATCTCGACAGAACAGCGCGAAATCGGTGCCTTGTTGCAGTCACTGACACAAAGCCGTGATGATGTCGCCGGCTTGCGCTCAGGGGCGCGTAAAAGTTACCGTGGCTATGATGTGCCGCTGCAGACATTGAAAGAAAAACTGCGTTCACTGTCTGAAAGACTGGAAACAACGCTTGCAGAGCAGGCTGAGCTGATCGAGTCAATGGCTGTTGAAGAATTGCAGCTCAGGGTGAAGCTGTTGCAAAACTACCTGGTGACTGCAAGGTATGAGCTTGCGAAAAATTATGACCTGACATCGGCAGCTGATCGCTAGTTGATCGCTAGTTGATCGCAGGCGTACAGGCGGCAATTAGCGGTTCACAGCAGCACTGCAATCCACACCAGCACGGCAATCACGATAGCAAATAAAACCGCGGCCGACCCCATGTCCTTTGCTGCGCCCGAGAGCGGGTGATGTTCAGCGCCAATGCGATCGACCACGGCTTCCAGCGCGGAATTCAATAATTCCACCACCAGTACCAGCAGCAGGCTGGCAATCAACAGCAGTTGATCCGGCAGGCTGGTCGCAAAATACAGCGCAACAGGTACCAGCACAATGCAGCACCAGGCTTCCTGGCGAAAAGCGGCTTCTGAAGTGTAGGCGGCCTTGATGCCTTTCCACGAATAGCCGGCGGCGTTGATGATTCGCCTCAAACCCGTGGCGCCGGTTTTAGCCATAGGCTATGTCCTCATGCATTGATATGGAGTTGTTCCATAAGATAGCACAGGCAATCCTGTCGTATCGCGCGCTCATTATTGGTATACATCGAAAGCGTGACTTTGCGTTGCAGTACAAGCGTATCGTTGACGCATTCAAAAAATTCATGCGTCACATCCTCGTCGCTTTCATTGTTGACCAGCAGCTGCGCATTGCTACCCGGTTTTATGCCGGCGAATGCATAGCCGTGATTCAGTTCGCTGAAGTTCAGATCTTCAAGTTCAGTTTTGAGCTGGATGTCGGTATTTCCGTCTATGCCTAAACTAAACTGTCTCGGCACCGTCACGCGTGCAACTGTGTGAAACAGATCTGAGATTGTCCGGATTGCCGCCGGGAATATGTTCCAGTACCAGCACTTTTTGAAGAAAGCCGGCGGCATGATCAACGCCGGTGTTATCAGATGACTGGCCGCACTCGAGCACAACGGCCGGGCAGAAGTCAGAAAAGGCAGTTGACTGCACGCCTTTGGGGTTAGTGAAGTACACCGTGAGTTTGCCGAACATGGCGGCTAGCTGCAGGCCGTGCGGATTGAGAATGTTGACACAGGCGTAATGCGGATTGCGACCGGTGTTGTTATGAATGTCGATGCTGGCGAAGGGCTTGCGTTTGCGCATGATGCTGGTGACGGTCGCCATGATATCGGTTTCTTCGCACTGTGAATGGTGCGTGCCCGGCCAGATGCGATTGTAATCCGGCTGGTTGTCGAGGCGTCGCTGGTTGACCGCGGCGGCATCAACGTTGCCAATAAAAATCGACAGTGATCGCGGCAAGGCCCTGTCCTGGTAGTTGCGCAGGATTTTTTGCAGCGCATAAAACCCGGTGGTCTCATTGCCGTGTAACAAGGTGCTGACGAACAGCGGCTGCTTGTTGTTGCCTTCAAGATGAATCAGTGTTGGCATGCCGAGCAGCTGTTTTAAATCTTCAACGCTGGCGTCGAGCAGGCCTTCGGGTAATCTGTCGAACTGGTTAAGCATAATGAATGTTTCGTTTTATTCGTTAGTCAGGGTTTCAGTCGCAAAATCCCAGCAGTGTACCGGGACATTGCTGCGCTGGTTGCGCAAGTATTGTTTTGTCAGTTTTTGCATGTCGTAATGGTGTAGCTCGGCAAACTGTTTTTGCCACTGGCTGCCGGTCTGGCCGTTCAGGGTTCGTTTTTCGATGATGCGAAGATTATGTTTAATGTCATTTTCATCAATGCCAAGTTCATGCAGGCCGGTTTCGGCTTCGACCAGTAACTGGTCGAGCACCAGTTTTTGCAGCTTGATGCGTTGCTGGTCTGTCCACTGTACATGTGCGTCAATGCCATGTTGCGCGGCAGTATAAAAATTATCCCGGCTCTGTGAAAAATTGAGCTCGTGTTCGATCGGGTCGGCGAGGGTCGCATAGTAATGCACCAGCCCGTAGTAAAAAGCGATATTGGCAATATTGTCCTGCACGCTGGCACCGCTCGAACACACCCGGTGTTCGATGCGCAGGTGTGGCGTGCCATCGTCGTCGAAGCCGATCAGCGGACGGTTCCAGCGCCATATAGTGCCATTGTGCAGGCGCAGGTAGTGCAGTTTTTCTTCCGGGCTGTCGTATTCCACCGGCAACATGATGGGATAGTGTTCAAGGTTCTCGCTGAAACATTCAAACAGTGAGTCACGCGCATAGCCCATGCCAAAACCCACGCGCTGCACCGGGCCATGCGCCGCGCCGTCGAAGCCACCGGTGGGGACGGATTGTTCGAATACCGGTATGCGGGTTTCTTCCCACAGGCGTTTGCCGAACATGAATGGCGCATTGGCACTGACCGCGACCATGGGTGCAGACAGGGCAATGGCGGCATTGTAATAACGCACCGCGAGGTGTTGTGGCACCTGGATATGGATTTGCAGCGAGGTGGCGGCCGCTTCCAGCATCACGTCCATGTGTTCACTCTGCAAATGTTGATGGCCGACAATATTGAGCGGAATGGGTTTGCCATTGCGCAGGCGTAACACCTGTTCATTGAGTGCCCGGTAACGGTCGAGGGTGGACATGTTTTTCAGCGTGAGGTGTTCATCGCGCAGCGTGGGCAGAATGCCTATGCCGAGGATATCGCAGTCAAGCTTCCCGGCATGCAACTGGCATTGGTGCCAGAGCTCGACCAGGCTATGGCTGAAATCGGTCAGCACGCTATCGCCCAGATGTTGAGGCGGCACATTGAGTTCGACATTAAATTGCGCCAGCTCGGGGCTGAGCAGGGGATTTCTCGCTGTTTCGAGGAAAGGCGCATTGTGCGCGCAGGGTTCACCCCGGCTGTCGATCAGCCAGGCTTCCAGCTCGTAACCGGCGATCGGATCTTTGCCGGAAAACTGGTGACGATGGAACCACTCGCCCAGTAATTGAGTCTCGTCCTGAAGGTGACGTCCAAAGCGGGCGTAATCGGATTGTCGGAACCGGCTGTACTGGATTTCTTCTCCCATCGGCGGAGTTTAGCCAACCCCGGGGTCGCTGACATCCGAACACATCAATTTAGTGTGTACTAGACTATATATATGTGGACATGATTTCGGGTTTGCTGGGATAGTCCACTCTCGTGCTACAATAATCTACTAGAATGGTATGTTAAGTTGTTGATTACTAAAACCATCACTGCAGCAGGATAGGCAAATGCACGCATTTTTCAGATTTACATCGACCCGGATTCTGGCGCTAATATTTACATCACTGCTCGCTACCGGCGTACTGGCCGAAGACATCTCCCGTGACCAGATCAAGGGGCTGGATGAACAGGTGCAGGACATCAAGAAAGATGTGCTCAACCTGACGTCCGAGCTCACCCGCCTCGAGGAGAAGCTGCTCTATCCCTCCAACACCCAGGTGTCGCTGTTTGTCTCCATGAACAAGGGCGATGATTTCCGCCTCGACTCGGTGCAGATCAAGCTGGATGAGAAAGTCGTCGCGCAACATCTATATACGTTTCGTGAACTCGAAGCATTACAACAGGGCGGGGTACAGCGACTTTACACCGGCAATATCAAAACCGGTGAACACAAGCTGGTGGTGAGTTTCATCGGCAAGGCACCTGCGGGCGGTGAATACAAACGCAGTGCCAGCTATACCGTTGTCAAAGATGTGGGGCCGCGGTTTGTTGAAATCACCATTGCCGGGCCTGATGCCAGTCAGCAGGATATACATTTCAGGGACTGGTAACATGCGCTGTCACCTAGCATGGCTATGCCTGCTGCCAGCGATAGCGCTTGGCGGTATTCGTCCGCACCAGGAGTTGCGTGATGTTTTTTATGGCGAGATTTTGTACTACGCCTACCAGGAAGATTTTTTCGAAGCCATTTCCCATCTCGATAACGAACTCGGCCAGTACTACGCGCTGGACGAACCTGGACTCGACACATTTAATTTTCACCGTGACCAGGCCGAATTTTCGGTCGGTGATATCGAATTGTCCTATCGCATGCATCAGCGTGCCGGGCGTGCGTTAAGCCGCGTACTCGATGAAAATGTCGAACCCGGTGAGCGTAACGATGCCGCTTTCCGCCTCGCACGTCTGTATTACCGCAAGCAGGAATATGTCAGCGCGCTGCACGCAATCGAACTCATCAAGGGTGAAGTGCCGGAAAAAATTGCCAGTGATGAAACTTTTCTGCGCGCACAGATCTACGCAGCTACCGGCAAATTTGCCGATGCCATTAAATTACTCGAAGGCATGCGCGGCAAAGCGGAGTACAGCGGCTACACCGAATACAATCTTGCCATGGCCTACCTGCAAAGTGGTGAACAGGAAAAGGGGCTGGAGATGCTCGACGAGCTGGGCACGCTCGGCACTGATGACAAGGCCGTGCTCGCACTGAAAGACAAGGGCAATCTCAAGCTGGCCTATTATTATCTTGAAGAAGGCCAGCCGCAAAAAGCCAGTGGCTACTTTGAACGCGTTCGCCTCGATGGCCCGTTTTCCAATCGTGCATTGCTGGGCGCAGGCTGGGTTGAAGTCGCAGAGAAACGTTTCGATCGTGCGCTGGTGCCGTGGACTTTATTACATGGGCGCCTGCAGACCAACGAGTCGGTGCAGGAAGCCATGATGTCTGTGCCCTATGCTTACAGCAAGCTCGACGTGCATGGCAAGGCGGCAATCATGTATGGCCGTGCGCTGGATGTGTTTGGCAGTGAAATCGACAGCCTGGATGCGTCCATCAAGAGTATTCGCGAAGGCAAGTTTTTGCTTGCGCTGATCGACAAGCAGGCGGACAAGGATAAAAACTGGGTAGTGAACCTGCGTGATTTGCCGGACAGTCCGGAAACGCGTTACATCATGGAACTGCTGGCCGGCCATGACTTCCAGGAATCACTGAAAAATTACAAGGATCTGGCCGAGTTGCGTCAGTACCTCACAGAATGGCTCTATAATCTGGATGTGTTTGAAGAAATTATTGCTATCCGCCGTGCGTATTACGAGCCGCTCTTGCCCGAAATCGAGAAAGAATTCAAAAAGCTCGATTCCAGGATCAAGTTGCGCATCGAACAACGTGGCCGTCTGAATGATCGTATCCAGTCGATGCTGATCGCGCGCCGTCCCGAGTATCTCGCCACTGCAAACGAGCGCAGTGTTATCGATACACTTGCGAAAATGAAAGTCGACCTGGAAGCCAACCCGGCGTTAATGACCGAGGCCGTGCGTTATCGCATGGAACGCCTGGAGGGCGTGCTGCAATGGCGTATCAAGCTGGACTACGATGCACGCCTGACCACGGCTTATGAACATTTGCAGGAGCTCGATGACGAAATTGATGGCATGAACAAACGTTACCGTTCGTTCGTGCGCACCCGGCAGGCGGCCACACAAAGTTATGAAGGTTATGCCATCCCGATTCAACAATTGCGCACGCGCCTGAAAACCGCGCAGCTAAAATTGCGCGGTGTTATGGCGAGGCAGGGCCGGGTGCTGGAACAGCTGGCCATTAACGAGCTCGATCGCCGGCGCAAACGACTCGAAGAATACCAGGTGAAAGCACGCTTCGCGCTTGCCGAAAGTTATGACCGTGCGACCAAGGCGCAGGAGAAAGATGAAATCGAAGCGCTTGAAGCCAGGGCGAGAGAATCACAGCTCAAGGAGATGCAGGAAAATCCGGTGCCGGGTACGCCCGTCCCCGAGACGACGCCGGACGTAACGCCAGCACCTGAAACTGACACCCCTGCACCGGAAGCAGCGCCATGAGCATACACGTTGACAATCTGTATGCGCGACTCATGATGGCGGTTTCAATTTCGCTGCTGGTTGCCTGCGCGGGCAACAGTACCCAGGGGACGCTCGCCAGTCTGAAGGAAGTCAAACTCGAGATTAAAGAAGAAAAAATTGAAGGCAGCCTGGAGAAAGCCCTGCAAAGCTACCAGCGTTTCCTCGAAGAAACACCTGAAACCGCGATGACACCGGAAGCCATCCGCCGTCTTGCAGACCTTAAGATAGAAAAAGAATATTCTCTCAGCGCGCCATTGGACAGTGTTGTGATCGACGTGGCGGATGAAGCACCCGAAACAGACGTTTCACCTGTTCCCGCAGCCGCTGAAGCAGCAGCAAAAGCCTTGCCGCTAGCCGTTGATAACACAGAACCTGTGACAACAGCACAGTCGGGCAGCATGGATACACCGGCAGTGCCCGTGGTCGGCAGCAAGCAGGCGGCGGCGATTACCGATAGCAGTAAACAACAGACCAGCAAGCAGTCGGCGGCGATTGCCGATGTCAGTGAATCTGAAAAAGCATTCAGTGAGCGCGCAACCAAACAGGAAAAACTCAAGGCCGCGAACAAAACCATCCCATCACCCACCGGCAAGGCCGAAGACCTGCAGGTGGCAGGCGCGATGGAAGCCATCGAACTCTACAAGGGGCTGCTGGAAAAATATCCGCTATACGATCGCAACGACCAGGTGATGTACCAGTTATCACGCGCCTATGAAGAGACCGGTCAAATCGAGAAAGCCATCGAGACACTCAACGTGCTGGCAGTAAAATACCCCAGTTCACGGCATATAGACGAAGCCCAGTTTCGGCGTGCGGAATATTTCTTTTCGCGTAAACGCTATCTTGATTCAGAAGAAGCCTACCAGGTGGTGTTGAATATTGGTAAAGGGTCGGCGTTCTACGAACTGGCGCTATATAAACAGGGCTGGGCATTCTTTAAGCAGGAATTGTATGAAGAAGCCCTGACCGATTACATCGGTATGCTCGACCACAAGATCTACGAAGGCTATGACCTGGCGCAGACCGACAACAAGATTGAGAAAAAACGCATTGACGATACCTATCGTGTGATCAGCCTGAGTTTTTCCTATCTCGGCGGCGCCGAAGCCATTGTAGAATTTTTTGATAAAGCAGGGCCGCGCGAGTACGAAGCGAGCATCTACAGCCATCTCGGCGAACACTTCCTGGAAAAACGCCGCTACAACGACGCAGCAGTGACGTATAACAGTTTTGTCGAACGTAACCCGCTGCACAGAGATGCACCCTATTTTAATATCCGCGTGATCGAAATTTATCTCAAGGGCGGTTTCCCTAAACTTGTGATAGAAGCCAAGAAAGATTTCTCGACGACCTATGGCGTCAACGCGACCTATTGGCAATTTTTCGATATCAAAGAATTTCCGGTGGTACTGACGTTCCTGAAATCCAACCTTTCGGACCTGGCAAACCATTACCACGCACTGTACCAGGACAAGCGTCTGATCAAACAGAAGCAGGAAAATTATGCAGAAGCGATACGCTGGTACCGCGAGTTCCTGGCCAGTTTCCCTGAAGATGCGCTGGCGCCTGGCTTGAACTTCCAGCTTGCCGGACTGATGCTGGAAAACAAGGACTACCGTAGTGCAGCGCTGGAATACGAACGCACCGCCTATAATTTCCCGGCGCACGAAAAATCTGCCGAAGCCGGTTACGCTGCGGTCTACGCCTATCGTGAATATCTTAAAGTGGCGCAGTCATCTGACCGGGTCATTGTTAAACGCGAGATTATTCGCAGCTCGCTTAAATTTGCCGAAACATTCCCCACGCATCCGAATGCTGCAGTCGTGCTCGCGGCTGCCGCAGATGATTTATACGAACTGAAAGATTATCCGCTGGCAGTGAAAACCGGCAAACAGCTAATCGCAACTTATCCGAATGCCGAGCCCAAACTGGTACGTTCCGCCTGGCTGGTGGTAGCGCATGCCTCGTTCGACCTGACAAATTACACCGAGGCAGAAGCGGCGTACACCCAGGTGCTGGTGATGACCGATGCGAAAGATGAAAGTCGCAAAAAACTGACCGAGAACCTGGCGGCATCCATTTACAAGCAGGGTGAGCAGGCCAGCAAACTGGAAAAACACCGCGAAGCCGCCAATCATTTTCTGCGCATTGCGACAGTAACGCCGACAGCAGAAATAAGGCCGAATGCAGAATATGATGCAGCCGCATCGTTAATAATATTGAAAGACTGGCTACTGGCGGCGCAGGTACTGGAAGGCTTCCGTAAGAATTATCCGAAACACAAATTGCAGCCGGACATCACCAAAAAACTCGCCATTGTATACAAGGAAGATGGCAAGTTAATGCAGGCAGCTGCCGAGTTCGAGCGGATTGAAACTGAAACAACGGATGAAGAACTCAAACGCGAAGCACTGTTGCAATCTGCCGAGCTTTACGAATCCGCAAAATCAAACAAAGATGCGTTGCGTGTCTACCAACGTTATGTTGATGCCTTCCCGCGGCCGGTTGAACTTGCACTTGAAACCCGCAATAAGATTGCGAATATCTATAAGGCTACCGGTGATGACAGAAAATATCGTGAGCAGTTGACTGCCATCGTAAGCGCAGATGAAAAAGCTGGCCAGCAACGTACTGACCGTACGCGCTTTCTTGCTGCAAATGCCGGACTGGTGCTGGCCGAATCCAGTCTCGATGCATTTTATGCTGTCAAACTGGTCAAGCCGTTCAAGAAAAACCTCGACAAGAAAAACAAGCGCATGAAAGCTGCGATCGACACCTACGGCAAACTCGTCGATTACCAGGTCGGCGATGTCACTGCGGCTGCCACCTTCCAGCTGGCGGAAATTTATTTTCACTTCAGTCGTGCGTTAATGGATTCTGAACGGCCTGATAATTTGAGTGAGCTGGAACTCGAGCAATACAACCTGGTACTTGAAGAACAGGCGTATCCATTCGAGGAAAAAGCCATTGCTGTGCATGAGAAAAACATGGAGCTGCTGTCAGTGGGGATTTATAACGAATGGATAGATAAGAGCATCGAAAAGCTCGCGGTATTGCTGCCGGCACGCTATGCTAAACCTGAAGAGGTTAATACTTTTGTTGAGAGTCTTTTGCCGCTGAATCAACAGCAGCCACAATCACAACCCCCGGAGCAGCCGCAGGACGCTGTGCCCGCCGGGCCTGATACAACAGCACTGATGAGCGGTGCAGTGCAATGAAGCAGAATTCAGTCTATAAGTACTCGCTGGTCATGGTGCTTGCATTGCTAATGCTGACAGCGTGTGCGATTGAGCCATCGCGCAAACCCGGTGCTGCGGATAGAGAACTCGTGGTGTCAGTGGACAGTGATGTGCAGCAGTTGTTTGACCAGGCCGTGCAGGCATTGAGCAGAGATGAATATGACAATGCGATTACCCTGTTGAACACTGTGATCGAACGCGAACAGCGACTGACCGCACCGTATATCAACCTTGCCATGGCTTACCGCAAGCAGGGTGACGACGAAAAGGCGGAAGAGAATTTAATGAAAGCGCTGGATCTCGACCTGGCGCACCCGGTGGCGAATAACGAGCTCGGGCTGCTCTATCGCAAGCTGGGCCGATTTGCAGATGCCCGCAAAGCGTACACCAATGCGCTCACTGAGCACCCGGATTATTTGCCAGTTATCAAGAATTTAGGTATTTTATGTGATCTATATATGCGCGATCTGCAGTGTGCCCTGGAGCAATTTGAAAAATACCAGAGCCAGGCGCCGGACGATAAAACCATGCAAATCTGGATAGTAGATCTGAAACGCAGGATCGGGAGTTAGGCGGACATGATGAAACGACTAATTATAATGGGCCTGTTGTCGGCTTTAAGCGGGCTTGCCTACGCCGCTGATGAAGCCAAGGAACTCTCGGGTATTTCCATTATTGGTAACAAGGAAGCACCCAAGTCACTCTATATTGTGCCCTGGAAAAATTCTGAAGTGGGTGTAGAAACCAGTTTGACCTCTGGTTTGCTGGATGAAAGCAGCAGGCTGGTCGATAAAGAAGTGTTTATGCGTGAGCTTGATTTCTACGAATTAAGTCAGGCGAAGTGACGCAATTACTAAAGTTAAAAACGAGGATAACAACATGGGTTTTCTTGAATCGATAGTCAGTTTTTTCCAGACAGGTGGGGCCTTCATGTATCCCATTCTGATCGTGTTTGCGATAGGCCTGGCCATTGTCATCGAGCGCTGGCTCAAGCTGGCGAGCGTGCGTCGTGCTAACCGCCGGGTCTGGGGTGAAGTGCACCCGATACTCGAAGAGGGCGAATTTGATAAAGCCCGCGATATGGTATCCGAGGACAAATCAGCGATCGCCACCCTGCTGACTATGGGGCTGGCGCGCCAGGGCTCGGTACGACGACGCGATGACATCGAAATTGCGATGGAAGAAAGCATGATGGAAATTATTCCACAGCTGGAAAAGCGCACACCGTATGTGGCGCTGTTCTCCAACATCGCGACCTTGCTGGGACTGCTCGGTACGATTATGGGTCTTATCCAGGCGTTCACCGCGGTGGCCAATGCCGATCCGGCTGAAAAAGCCGACATGCTGTCTGCCAGTATCGCGGTGGCAATGAACACCACGGCTTTTGGCCTGATTGCAGCTATACCGCTGCTAATTATGCATGCCATGCTGACATCCAGAACAGGCGAGATTATCGACAGCCTTGAAATGGCTTCAGTGAAAACACTGAACCTGATCGCTGATTTCGCCAAACGTCAGGCAGCACTGGCCGCAAAGAATGGCTAGAGGTCACCACTACAAACGGCCTACCAAAACGCCGCCTGAACTTAACATCACAACCTTCCTTAACCTGATGGTTGTGCTGGTACCGTTCCTGCTGATTACGGCTGTTTTCTCGCGTATTACTATTATGGAGCTGAACCTGCCTACCGGCGCAGGCGCCAATAGCGCCGACAAGCCCAAGCTCGCGATAGAAGTTGTCGTCCGGGAAAAAGGCCTCGAGATCAGCAATGGCAAGGTAGTGATTGCGCGCTTCCCCAAGGTGGATGACGAATACGATCTGAAAACACTGTCCGAGTACCTGCTCAAAATCAAAGCTGAATATATTGATAAAAATGATGCCACGGTGCTGATGGAACCGAATATCGAATATCACTCGCTGATCACGGTGATGGATGCAGTGCGCGTGGCCGAAGTGATGCAGGGCGATAATCCGGAATTACAGGAAATCGAACTGTTCCCGAATATTTCAATAGGTGATGCGCCGTGAAACAGAACCGACGCATGAAGCGCATGGACCGCAGCCATAAAAGCAGGCCAGCAAGCCTGAACCTGGTGTCACTGATGGACGTGTTCACCATTCTTGTATTCTTCCTGCTGGTGAATTCTTCGTCCAGTGACGTGCTCGAACCACCCAGGAGCATTAAATTGCCAGATTCGGTCGTCGACGCCAAGCCGCGCGAAACCGTGGTAGTGCTGGTGACAGAGGATAATGTACTGGTGCAGGGTGATATTGTTGTCAGCACCCAGGATGTGATCGATTCAACTGACTCGGTTATCGCACCCATCCGTGATCGTTTGCTTGAACAGCAGAAAAAAGTCATCGGCATCACAACCAGGGCCGTCGCCGAAAGCAGGGAAATTACCGTACTTGCACACCGCACCGTGCCTTTCAAGCTGCTCAAAAAAGTCATGTCGAGCTGTACCAGCGCCGGGTATGGAAAAATTTCCCTGGCTGTCATCCAGAAAGCATCACAAAGCTAACAACGGCGGGATTTCGTGAGCAAAAGTATCTCAGAACGCCAGCAAGAGGTTAATCGCAAGCTCGATGAAGCTTACAGCGAGCTGGTAAAAATCGAGGATGAGAAAGACCGCGTCGATGCCGAGCTGAAGACCCTGCTCGCGGATCGCAGTCGTTTCTCGTTGCTGAGTGAAATCAGCGATCACCTCGACCAGTTGAACAAGCTGGGTGGCGCGAAAATGTTCTGGGGTGAAGGTTATGACCAGGAGCAGGCGCGCGCGCACAGCAAGCGTGTGCGTGACATGGTGGTCAATTACGATACCCGGGTACATGAGCTTCAGCATCGCCAGGAAGCCGGCGAAGAAGAAGTACAAAGCCTGGCCGCACGCGTGAACATTCTCAATGATGAGAGCGTCATGCTGCAGGAAGTAGCAGAAGAAGTGCAGCATGACTTTGTCATTGAACGTGAAATGACAAAATTGCCTTACCGGCCGATGGTCATGCCATGGACAACCAAGGGCGAAGACGAAAAACGCTTTCATCGCATTCTCGCCATCTGCCTGTTTCTGGCCATCCTCTTCGGTTACCTGATTCCATTGTGGGAAATACCCATCCCCGACAGGCTCGAACCTGTTGAAGTGCCTGAACGTCTCGCGCAGCTCATGCTCGAGCGCAAACCGCCGCCACCACCGCCACCACCGCCAAAGCCGGTCGAGAAAAAGCTGGACGAAACCCCGAAAGAAAAACGTCCGAAGGAAGTTGCGCCCGAGCCTAAAACTGAAAAATCAAAAGTGGCGCGCAAGAAAGCGGAAAGCGCAGGCCTGATGGCGTTCAAGAAAAATTTCTCGGAGCTGATTAATACCAGCCCGGTCGACCAGAAACTGGGTGCAAAAGCCAGTATCAGCGAACTGGGTAAAACTGCGAAAACTGCATCACGTTCGCTGGTGACGGCAAAGGCCGGTACATCCAGTGGCGGTATTAATACTGCTTCGCTGAGCCGTAATGTCGGCGGCGCAGGCAAAGGCATGAAAGGCGTCGGCTTTGAGCGTGTCGAAAGCGCCATTGGCAGTGATTTCTTTGGTGACGAACGTCCGTTGAGCGGCGGGCCGGGCCCGTCACGTACCGATGAAGAAATCCAGATTGTGTTTGACCGTTACAAGTCAGCGCTCTACCGAATTTACAATCGCCAGCTACGCAGCAACCCGACCTTGCAGGGCAAGATGGTGTTGCGCCTGACAATCGAGCCGGACGGTGCGGTCTCAGCCTGCAAGGTGGATTCGAGTGATATGGATTCGGCATCGCTCGAATCACAAATTGTCGACCGCGTGCTCAAGTTTAATTTTGGGCCGAAAGAGGGAGTACCGGCAATTACGATTTTGTACCCCATCGATTTCCTGCCGGCATCCTGATAGCGGCGGCTCGGCCATATTGGCCAGCGTTGGCCAGTGCCGGCCATGGGCAGGCAGGCTGGAGGATTTCGGGAAAATCACCCGAAAAGGCTGAAATACTCCTAAAAAAAGGGTGAAGTACATTATTTTGGCGACAGGACGTATACAAGATATAACAGAGTGAGCAATGCCTCACATAGTTGCTGAAGATTTGCGTGTATGATTAACCACGTAACTAATTGATAAAAAAAGAATAATACTTCAGGCTACCGGATTTTTTTTACAGGATGATGGAAGGGGTTTCGACCAACCGCTGGGGCAACTCTCTGGCTGGCGCGGCATTGGCTGCCGCCAGTCTGTTGTTGTCTGCGGGTAATGCTTTTGCAGTTGCCAACCTCAATCTATCTACCAGCTTCAGTTCTGCTGATGCAGCGCGCGCCAATGCTTACATGGATGCCGGCGGTACCTGGAACGGTAGCAGTGAAGTCACCAATACCACGGGTGACAGCTTAGTTCTCACAGTCGATAACAATCTCGGTGGTGCGGGTGTTCCGGCGACTGATACTGCGTTCGATCTCGCCATTAGTGTCGATGTGCTTAACGGCTTCCGGCTGCCAACCACACCCTACGCGGTGACCGTCACCGAAACACCTGCTGCACCTGCGTGTCCTGCGCTCGCAGGTATTACCGCCACCCAGGGCGGTGGCCCGGGCACGCCGATTACGGTTGTCATCCCTGCTGATACTGATATCCCGCCAGACTGTAGTTATGATTTTGAAATCGGCTTAACCACGCATGATGCTCCACCCTCGGTGGCTGCGGGTGTTTACCCGGTTGATTTCGCTGTCAGTTATAACGAAATAGATAATACGCCTGCCTCTGCCCAGACTGACAGTATCAGTCGCAACCTGTCAGTGCGTCGCGGTGATGTTGCCCTGCTCAAATCTGCAGTGACTGCAATTGCGGGCGATGGTGATACTGTCGAATTTACGGTGTCGATACTGGGCGCCGGCCAGGGCGGGGTATTTGATGTTGAATTAACAGATGTACTCAGCCCGGATTTAACCGGCCTGGTGATCAATGCGCCGGCATCGCCGCCGGGTGCGCCGGGGCCCGGCGGCAACCAGTACACGTTTGAATACATTGCGCCGGGCGAACAGGTCGATGTCACGGTTTTTGCAACCGTTACCGTCGATCCCAATGCGATGGTGTGCCCGAATTTACAGAACAATGCGGATGTGATTGAGCGTCTCGGCACCACCAGCAGTTTCTATGACAGCGTACCGTTTGATTTACAGAACCCGTTCCTCGAATACACCCCGCCGAATGCCAATATTCCCTACGGCGCGGCCGGGGTCGATATTACCGTGCCGGTGCAGAATACCGGCACCGGTATCGCAAAAAATATATCGCTGTCTGCGGCTAATCTCAATGTCGCGGGATACCTGGTCACAGTCAATAATATCGCGTCACCCAACTGGTCGTACGCGGCAGGTGTGTTTACCTATAACGGCACCCTGGCCGCGGGTGTTTCTGCAAACCTGGTGTTCAATATCAGTGTCAACAGCTGTCCGCCGCCTGCGGACCAGAACATTGACTGGATTCCTGCTTATCAGAATGCCTGCGGTACTGATTTCTTCCCGCCGTTGCGGTTTTCATCGACCACGATTAACAATATACCCGACGTCAATGTCACCAAGTCGGTTTCGTCAGGCGCAATCAATATCGGTAACCCGGGTTCTTATACCCTGGCACTGGGTGGTACCAATACCGCCAGTCTTCCAGATGATGGTGCTCCCACCAACCTGGACTTTATTGTTACCGATACCTTGCCTGTCGGAGTTTCCAACGCGGTTATTAATGCAATACCACCAACAACGGAAGTGCTGGTAAACGGCGGTGCCTACACCGCGGGGAATGCGATTCCTGATGGCGCTAGCATTACCTGGCGGGGCGATCGTGATGACCTGTCACCGCTGCCCAACCTGCAGATCGATTTTACCGGCAGCACCGGGGTGTGTCCGCCGGGGCAAAACATTACCAACACGGCGACCATGGATTACGCCAGTTGTTCGATCAATAACAGCGATTCGGCCACCTTCATCCTGAATGAAAACCCGGTCGGCAATGCCGTTACCAATATCGTCGTCGGCGGTGATGGTAATTTCCAGGCGGGGGCACTCGACAGTGATGGTGTTGTCGACACCCAGGCGCGTGAAGGCGAGCATATACCGTTCACAGTGTCGTACAGTTTTCCCGCCGGCTTTAGTGGCACCTGGTCAGGCAGCAGTTTCACGGCTGATTTAAGAAGCAGTATTGGTGCAGGTGTGCCGCTGGTTCTGACGAATAATCGTAACGATGTACATCTCACCATTACCCGTATCAGTGACGGTGTCACAATATGTGATGCCGACCTGAATCCCGCGGCCGGCGATTTTACCGGTGGCGATGGCACTGCGGCGATGGTAATCACCGATTTTGGTTCGCTGTCACCGGCAGGCTGTAATGCCTTGCCTGCAAGTATCGCCGATCACGATGTACTCATTACGTATACCGCGACATCGCCCGAAGGTGATCTGGTCGCTGGTAATCCGACCAACACCGATAACATCGGTGGTTATCTTGAACAGACCACCCTGTCAGTGGCCGGCGGTCCCGGCAGCTGCTTCGGCCCGCTAATTTCTGATTATATTCAGGCCGCCAACGTTAATATCGAACGCGCTGTACTGGATGTGGCGGCGACATTTAATGGCGGCAATCCGGTATCGGTATGTTCAGTCAGCCCGGTGACGATTGATGTCACCGGCCCCGCGGCAGACACCAATAGCGATAACATCCTGCTGCAGTTCAACGATACCGAGTTTGAATTTGTCAGTGCCGCCGGCGCACCGGGCAACCCGGTGAATCCAACGGCTGACCTGAGTTACGCGGGTTCGCTGTCAGCATTTGACGGCGTACGTTCGGGTAACGATATCCTGATGACAGCGCCGAGCATCAACGCTGACCTGACGGCAGACGGTGCTGTTAGTTACAACGTTATTTTGCGTGATCCAGCACTGGTAAATCCAGGCATGGCGGTACAGCTGGCGTACGACAGTAATCATACGTCGCCGGACGGTACCGCGTCCGATTCTGATCGTGACTTTACGTTAAACATTAACGCTACACCGTTTGAGATTTTATCCGGCCAGCTCGATATGGAATTTTTCCCGCCGGATATTATCCTGCTCGATTCCACCAATTATGCGTTCCGCGCGCAGGTGACGAATGTAGGCACCGGGTACGGCTATCAATGCTGAGTATCGCATCAATCTTCCGCTGGGCATGACATTCAATACATCGACGCCAGCACCGGCAACTGTCGGGCCGGTGATCACAGTGCCGCTTCCGGGTGAGCTGGAAGGGCAGTTAATTACCTGGACGCTGGGTGATCTTGCCGCGGGCGCGAGTTTCAATATTGATATTGAAACCATTATCGATGAGACCACCTGTTTCCAGACGCCGACAGAATTTATCACCTCTGAAAATGAATGGGGTTGTGGCATCCCGACCATTAATACCACCACTGAACCCGGTATCGTGCTCGCGCCCAACCAGTTGACCCTGTCGCATGATACCAATAACAGTTTCTGTGAATTGTGTAACGAAGGTGAAATACGCCTGCTGGTGACTAATACCGGCAGTGTGAAGCTCACCGATGTGGATGTCACCGAAGACCTGGGGATATCCGGGCTGACCTACGTGGCCGATTCCACGCGTTATTCTGTTGATGGTGGCGCGCTGATCGATCCGGTGCCGGAACCGCTCATCGGTGGTGGCGACAGTGAAACCATCAACTGGACCTCGGCACAGATTCCTGAACTGGCTGAGCTCTACAGTGCTTTCAGCGCTGGCCCGGGACAACCGCAGGAAATCGAAATACGTTTCCGCGTACGCAGAAATACGCCGGCCGTGGGTATCGGTGGCACCTTCAATGAAGAAGGCCTGGCCTCGATCAACAGGAACATCCAGGCCAGCGCGGATTACGGCCTGTTCTGTGGTCCGCCGCCGCAGACGACTACCAGCAGTGTGTTCGAGATTCCGATCGAGCAGCCCGTGCCCGAGGTTTCTATACAGGGCCGTAACGTCGATGCCAACCAGTCTGCTACACAGTATACCGATGATGTCTTCGGTGGCGCGGCGGACGACATTATCTGGCGCATGACAGTCGCCAATAATAATTCGCAGGCACGGGCTGATCTCGAAGACCTGCTGATGAATAATGATTACACCTTCCTGGCGCAAACCACGCCGGGTGCTGTACAGCCCAACTTTAATATCAGGCTTATCTGTAAAGATGAAACCGATGCAACGGCCGCAGCGGGTGGCGCAACACCGGCTGACTGTATCGCGCCGCCCGGCACGCCGATATCGACCAGTCATGATGTCGATGACCCGTTTGGTAATCCCGGCACCGATGAGATAGCGCTGGGCACTTTTATCGATGCCCTGCAAGGTGACGTTGCACAGATATATTTTGTTGGTACGTTCCAGACCCTGTGTAACCGCACGACCAACACTGTCGGTATCGAGTGGGGTTGTGAAGCTGATTCGCCACCGGCAGGCGGACTCACCGCGGCAGCGAGTAACAACGGTATTGCACCAGCGGTCACCATCACCGACAGCCAGTTGAGCAGTACTGATGTAGATCCGAACGGTGTCATTATCAGCCAGACCGTCACCGGCAGAAATCCGGCACAGCCACTCGGCAGCGCCGGTATCGTGACCATCACCGTCCGCAATAACTCGGGCGGCAGCGTGCGTAACCTGGTGATTGATGATGTCCTGCCTGCGGGTTATGCGCTCGACCAGACATTGCAGACAGCCGTGGTCACGCCCGCGTTTGGTGTCTACGCCGGCATGATCGACACCATCACCCTGGCCAATCCACAGGCCGCGGATGAAAACAATACCAGCCCGTCATTTGCTCTCACCAGCAACGGTGTGGCGGCTCCACCACCACCGGCAGCACCACAGGATCACCTGTTAAGGCACAATGATGTGCTGGTGATCACCCTCGGCGTGGTCAAGGCGAACGGTTTTGATATTGTTGCCGATCCTGAGGTGCGCACTGAAACCGCGCCTCCGCCCGTGCCCGCGACCGATCCCGCGGTGACAACACCGCTGCGCAACGATCTCAGCGTGGTGTTTGAAAACACCTGTGGATTTGCTTTCCCGGCGGTGGCTAACAATCTGCTCGGCATCACGCCTGATCCGGAAGATCTCGATGTTGATATCAACCCGGCCAGTCCCGACCTGATTTATATTTTAAGTGATCCGACCGCAACGCTGACACTGGATGTGCAGGTCACCAATAACGGTGGCCACGATGCGACAGATTTCTTCACCGTGGTTACTACAGGTAATGGTCTTGCTGTCACTGCGCCAGGCAACTGCGTGAATATAGGTAATCCACCGCCACCGCGCGCCGTATGGGTGCCGGCCCCTTGCCGCCGACGGCGACCATGTACCTGTGTACTAACACGAATCCGATCATCCCCGGTGACACCGACAGCTTTACGTTTATCGTGCAGAAGAATACGGGCGCGGCGGTGCTGACCTTACCTTCCGCGCAGACGTGGTCGGTGAAATTACCCAGAGTAATGGCACGCCGCTGGCGTTCCCGCCACCGGATACCGTGACCATTATTAACACCGCGAACAATTACTCGCTGGATTCAATCCGTGCGCGTCTGATTGGTTTTAATCTCACCAAGGTCATCCAGGGTGACTGCAGTGAAAACAATCCGGCGCCGATCAATAACAACCGCGTGCATATCGGTGAAGACTGTACCTTCCGCATGGAAGCCGGCTGGTTTGGTTTTGCGACACCGGGATTTGGCGGCATCGATGATTCAGAATGCACAGGTGACGGATACCATACCCTAATGGCCAGGGCTATATTTCTGATGACACTACCAACAGCTCGGCGGGCATTCTTAATGTAACAACAGTACCCGCAGCGCTGAACCCGCTGGCTGAAACCAATATTACCTGGACATTCGATCCATTCTCTACTGATGAAACCTTCAGTGTCGACCTGGTTGAACGTACCTTGAATGATGCGCTCAATTTATCAGCGGCACCCAACCTGCATCCGGTCACACGAACAGATACATTGAACGCAACATTTGATGTTGATTTTGGTGGCACGGTTATTTCGTTCGGGCCAACAACACCGGGCTATCCACCGGTAACCTTGCGTCGGCGAAATCTATCAGAGTGATCGAGCCCAGCCTGACCGTGATCAAGGATGTATGTAACGAGTCTATCAATGGCGCTGGTCCGACCTGTACTACTTTCCTGCCGCTGGTGAATGATGGCGATACCAATGATGATTATATCTATCGCATCAGGATTACCAATGAAGCGACAGATGGTGTTACCAGCTTCCAGCGTGCGCCGGCCTACGATGTTGATATTACCGATGTGCTGGATCCAAGTGATTTATTGACGCTTGCTGATTTTGCAACTGACGGCCTCGACAATGATGGCGATGGCGTCGCTGATGAGGCTGACGAAGCCACCATAACCATTCTGCCGGACAACACCCCGGGCGGTGGCGCAGCAGGCGCCGGCACCGTGACGATTTTGTCGGCCAACAGTACCGCGCTGCAAAAGATCGATCCAGGCACCACGGTATTCCTGTATTACCGCGCAAACCCGGATGATGCAGTCGCACCGGGGCAGCAATTGCTCAACTCGGTGACCACCCGCTATGACACCTTGCCGGGCGCATCCGGTAATCAAAATGTGCCGCTGGAAGCCAGCGGTACCCTGGGTGGCGCGCGCGAATACACCACCACCGCGCAAACCGCTACTATCGAAATTACGGCACTGGTCGCACCGCCGGATTCGAAAGGCGTACTCAACCTGTCACATACTGCACTCGGCGGTGCG
>CAWKAL010000012.1:0-16762 GCA_963847575.1 uncultured Gammaproteobacteria bacterium | reverse complement strand
CGACGTATAGAGAATCGCCGCCAGATCGTCCTCGTCGCAGGCTTCGACGGAAGGATCGATGGCCATATCGACGCTCTGCTCGGTCAACGTCCCGCCGTCGTCGGCGCCGAGGGTGAGGACGTGCGGCACACCGATCTCGTCCGCCGTTCTCCGGTGTTCCTGGTAGCTTCCGGGCCGGCAGACCAACAGGAGTGGCTCGGCGTCCTCCATGAAGTAGCGGACTTCGGCGGCGGTATAGGCGGTGTTGAGGGGAATGTAGATCGCCCCGCACCGGAGGCAGGCGAGATAGAGAAGAACCGCCGTGGGCGACTTGTCGACCTGAACGATCACCCGGTCACCCTTGCGGACGCCCAGCGCCTTCAAAAGGCTGACCAGCTTTCCCGTCTCGTCGTCCACCGCCGCGTAGGCAAGCCGGCGACCGTCCTCCGCTTCGAGAAAGGTGGTGTCGTCCCCGGGGAACCGGGAGCGAAAGAGCGCGTAGAGGTTGGCGTTGTCCATCCGCCTCTCCTTTCAACGGAACACCCAGAAAAGATCTACCTTTCTCCCCGAACCGAGTCGAGGGTCGCTACTCGTTCAGCGGATCTCGACTTCGGTGATTTTCGTAAAGATATTATCCTCGAGTTGATGAATGAAGCCGGACAGGTGGTCTTGAGTTATAAAATATTCCGTTGCTGGGTAAGTGACTATACGGCTTTGCCTGATCTGGAAGCGAACGTTCCTGAAGTAGCGATTCAATCCATCACGCTGGTGCATGAGGGTTGGGAGCGTGATGCAGATGTGACCGAACCTGTTGAACCCGGTTCTTAAACAATATCATGCCTTCATCTAATCTTCTCAAAGGCAGCCTGAGTTTCGCAGCGACGAATGCACCAGGGGTGCAGTCGGTGGTGTTTCAGTTTAATCCTGAAACCATGACCCGGCTGCAGGTTTATTCTGAACAGAACAATGCCATTTCTGAATCGATCCGGTTTGAACTGGTATTAAGTGCAGTGGAAGGCATGGAGCAGGCAGTGCCCGATGCGGTTGAAAACGGCGTATACCCCGCATTGGCCGCGCTGGAAGAACTGCTGCTGAATCAGACAGGGCAGCAACGCACAGGCTGGCCGGAGTGGTTATTTCCACCGAGGGCTGTCGGCTTTCTGGCATTGATTTACGGGGAAAGGATTATTCCGGTAAAAATACAGCGGCTGAACATGAAAGAGTTACTCCATAACAGCCAGCTCAAACCTGTTTATGCGAAGGCGGATATTGCATTACGGGTGCTCACAGAACGTGAACTTCGCGGTAACGTTGCAGGGCTGGCAGCGCTGGCTGCTTATAAAAAATATCGTCGTCTCAAGGCACAATTTTCATAAGTCACCCTGCGTCTGAGAACGAGATCCTTTTTCGCTATGTCTCGCTATGTCTCGCGATCGACTAGGGCTTATTCAAAAACGGCGTATTCAACGCGTCAACGCTAATCGGCAACTGAATATGAATGGTAGACCCCAGTTCTACATCAGAGGTCACCGCCATATTGCCCTCGTGCTGCTCGGTCACAATATAATACGAGAACGAGAGACGTTGACCGGCGTCAAAATCTTCTGCTGCAGTTTTGCCGGTAAAAAAAGGTTCGAACAAATTCATCTGCTCTTCCGACGTCAGTCCTAGTCCGTTGTGCTGGATTTTTATCCATAGATCGTCATAACTCTTGGAGAGGATAATTTTGATTGTGGGCTCAAAACCCTCGGTGTCTTTATTCAGCGTGAGTGCATGACAGGCATGACGAAACAGGCTGAGGAAAACCTGCTGTAGTTCGGTGACGTAGCAGGGCACCGGGGGCAGGTATTTTTCGTATTTGCGTTCAAGTTTAATCTGGTTAAACGGCAGGTCATCCGAAATGGAAACGACTTCATTGGCAAGGGCGATGGTGTTTTCCATTACATCCACGATGTCGGCCATCTGCTTTTTGCCCTGGCGGTTGCGGGCAAAGGCCAGCAAGTTCCTGATCACGGTCGCAACCTGTTCGGCCTTGGCAGACATGCCGGTGAATATGGTATTGAGCTGTTGCGCCTGGTCACTGTCGGTGATCTGTTGCGGTTCATCCGCACCCGCATTGTTTATAATCCGCTGAAAACGCCTCAAATCCATCATGATTGCCTGCAGCGGCAGGTTGATATCGTGCGCCATGGTCGAGGCCAGCTCACACATAAATGACATCTTGTCATTATGAATTAACATCTTTTCAGCAGCGGCCTGCTTGGTCACGTCATCGACCAGGATCACCACCCCGGACTTCTGCTCCTGTAACGGGTAAATAGTCACATCGAAGTGATAGAGGCTGCGCAGGCTCTGCTTGAGATGAATAATTTTATTTTGTTCGATCGATTGCTGAACATGCTCGGGTAGCACAGTCGACTGCGGATAGGCTTCCCACAGCGTTTTACCCAGCGCATTATCTGCCGATATTCCTGAAGCCTCTTCAACCTTCTTGTTCCAGTGGGTGACGAAACCGTCTTTATCCAGGCCCACCAGCATCACCGGCATCGAGGTTAAAATATCTTTGATATACGATTCGGAATAGCGTAATTGATCGGCAGTAATAACATGCTTCGCGACCTCGTCCTCCAGCCGCCGATTGCTCTCCAGCAGCAGTTGATTGGACTGGTCCAGCGTAGCGGTTCGTTCCTGCACCCGCTTTTCCAGTTCATTGCGAATAGCGGTTAACTCAAGGTTGGCCTTATACGCTCTGCGCCGGGCGATAAACAGGTAGATGGTTACTATCAGCAACAAAATCAGCAGCGTACCACCGGTATAATTGGCCAGATGCTGCCAGTTTCTGACGCCGTATTCATCTTTAAACAGGTCGTTTTCAAATGAAATTGCCAGGGCAGGGGAACTCTGCAGAGCCATAAGTGCCAGCAATATTGTGTTTTTCATAAAAATACTATCAACCTGAAAGCGGGCTTTCATTTTACCATGACCCGCATACCATCGTTGTACCGGGTCAGTTAGCAGGGTGCGCCATGCGCACCGTAACCCAGATCGCAATAACACGGTGCGTACAGTGCGCCCTGCGGGAGCGGAAAAAAGGGTGCTGATACTCAGGATGCTTCAAACACTTTTATTCATAATTTACTCACCTTAAAACCATCAACATCAATTTCTTCAAAATCATTAATCTTCTGAATTAATTCGATCGGTTCTCGAATGCCGTATACCGGGCTTGAACATAATCTCCATCGATTAGGCATACTCCAGCCAGCCCGGTGATCCGTCTGCGCACAGGGCATTGCCGCCAGCTGATAGTGACAGTGCAATGATTGCTATGATGCTTTTGAATGCTGGCAGGCGTGTGCTGGTCATGGGTGAAATAAACTTGTGATGGTCGGGTTATTTTTGATATCCGGGAACAGTATACTTGTTTCATTGGTCAATGAAAAAGTTTGCGGTCCACAAAAAGGCCATAAATGGCATTGGTCCTGCCGGATGTACTGATACCCTGTGTAATACATCAGAAAGATGCCAGTCTGGCTCTGTCACTCTAAAACCTGAGGCGAATGAATGAACGAATACCTTAACCAGGTCGCAAAGCAATTTACCGAAACTGCACCCAGTGCAGATTTCTGGACGCTGCGTTTGACCAGCCAGGCACGCGAAGCGATCAGTGTGCGGCAGGGTGTGATGCAGCCTGTGTATAACCAGCTTTCGCGTGGTGCTTTGCTGACCGTGGTTTGCGGTGATGGCTGCGGCTACGCGGCCACCAGTGACCTGAGCCCCGCGGGCCTGAAGAAAGCGCTGCGCCAGGCCAGCGACTGGGCGCGGCAGTCTGCTGGCCTCGGCCTGTTGAAAGCGCATGATTATCCGCGGCCGGCGCACACGGCGCGCTACGAAACCCCGGTGAAGCAACATTGGGATGAACGCCCGCTGGATGAAAAAGTGACGCTGTTGCAGGACGCGAACACGGCGCTGAAAATCAATGACAGCATTGTCGACTGGCAGGCGTATCTTGGTTATCGATGTGATGATATTTTATTCATCAGCAGCGCAGGCGCGCACATCGAGCAGCGTTTTCATTATATAAGTCCGGGCCTGGTTGCCGTCGCGAACAAAGGCTTCGGTCACCCAGTATCGCACCGGCGGTGGTGCACAAAGCAGCCGACAGGGCGGGCTGGAACAATTAAGCCTGCTGGAGTTTCCACAGGCAGCAACGCTCGCTGGCGGAAGAGGCCGTGGCATTGTTAAGCGCCGATGAATGCCCGCAGGGCAACATGGACCTGGTGCTGGCGCCGAGCCAGATGGTGCTGCAAATACACGAAAGCATTGGCCACCCGCTGGAGCTCGACCGTATTCTTGGCGACGAACGTAATTACGCGGGCACCAGCTTTGTTACCCAGGATATGTTTGGCAGTTATCGATACGGTTCGGAGCTGCTCAATGTCACCTTCGACCCGGATCGTAGCGAGCAGCTGGCCAGTTATGCCTATGATGATGAGGGCACGCCGGCGCAACGTGAATACATTATTCGCGACGGTATTTTGCAGCGTCCGCTCGGCGGTGCCAGTTCGCAGGCGCGCGCGGGCATGGCGGGTGTTGCCAACGCGCGCCAGGCGGACTGGTTTCGCCCGCCGATCGACCGCATGGCGAACCTCAATGTCGAGCCGGGGGATAAAAGCATCGAGGAGATGATTGCCGGCGTCGAACACGGTGTCTACATGGAAACCAACCGCTCATGGTCGATTGATGACAGTCGCAACAAGTTTCAGTTTGGCTGCGAGCTCGGCCGCGTGATCGAAAACGGCGAGTTAAAAGGCCTGGTGCGCAATCCGAACTACCGCGGTATTTCCGCCACCTTCTGGCGCAGCCTGGTCGGCGGTGGGCAATGAAGCAAGCTTCCAGGTGCAGGGTGTCACTAACTGCGGCAAGGGCGAACCTAACCAGTCGATTTACGTGGGCCATGCATCACCGGCCTGTCATTTCAGTAATGTCGACGTGTTTGGAGGCGCAGCGTAATGCAGGATTATTTCTATTCGCTTGGCGATGCGCTGTTTAAACAGCTTGAAGGCGATGAACAGCTTTTGCTCGGGTTTAACGGTGAAGATTCAGATTTTGTGCGGCTGAACCACAACAAGATCAGGCAGGCGGGCGTGTGTTGCGCAACGCACATTGTCGCTCGATCTCATCGAAGGCAAACGCCATGCCGAGGCCGAGGTGGAGCTTGCCGGTGACAGTGCGCGGGACAGGGAGCAACTTTTTGCAACGCTGAAAAAATTGCGCGAACAACGTGCGTTATTACCCGAAGACCCTTACCTGAGCTTTGCGACTGACATCAATCATTCTGAATATCACCATGACAATGCAGTGATCGACAGCCATGATGCGGTTGAACAGCTGGTGCAGGCGGCCGGTGAGCTGGACCTGGTCGGATTTTTGCAAACGGCAGCCAGTATGCCGGCTTTGCGAATTCAATGGGGCAGCGCAACTGGCACAGCAGTGCAAATTTTAATTTCGACTGGAGCTGTTACCTCGAAAAAGACAAGGCACGGGATAAGGCAGTTAAAAGTAACTATGCCGGTTTTACCTGGCAGCGGATACCCTGGCCGCAAAAATTGAAACTATCAAACAGCAGCTGGCGATTTTATCCCGACCTGCAAAAACCCTGACGCCGGGATCATACCGCGCCTACCTGGCGCCTTCCGCGGTGAATGAAATTATCGGCCTGATGTCCTGGGGCGGATTCGGCCTGAAGAGTCATCGCACTAAAACCACGCCGCTGATCCAGATGGTCGAGCAGGGCCGCAGCCTGGCCGCGTCGATATCGCTGCGTGAACATCATGCCCGAGGCCTGGCGCCGTTATTCACCAGCAGCGGTTTTATAAAACCGGAGCAGGTACAGCTCATTAAAGACGGGCGCTACCAGGACTGCCTGGTGAGCCCGCGCAGTGCGATGGAATACGACAGCGTGACCAATGCCGAGTCCGAGTACCCGGGCGCGCTGGACCTGGCCGCCGGTGATTTGCCGGTCGATAATATCCTTAAAGAACTGGATACCGGGCTGTATATTAACAATCTGTGGTACCTGAATTTTTCCGACCGCAATGCCTGCCAGTTGACGGGCATGACCCGGTTCGCCTGTTTCTGGGTGGAAAACGGTGAAATACAGGCGCCCGTCGATGTCATGCGTTTTGATGACAGCGTGTATGACCTGCTGGGAACAAACCTGCTGGGACTGACCCGTGAACGCGAATTAAATCTTGATGCCAGCAGCTACGGCGGAAGATCGAACAGAAGTGTTGAACTGCCCGGCGTGCTGCTCAAGGCCTTGCGTCTGACCTTGTGAGGGAATGTTTAACCACGTGTGTGTGAAACCAGTTTGGAGGGTGTGCCGTGCGCAGCATAATCCAGACCACACACCACGGTGCGCATGGCGCACCGTGATGAGCCATGAATTACGTACCCCGCTTACCTCGATAAAAGGCGCACTGGGTTTATTGTCGGGTGGTGCCATTGAGGGCCTGCCGCCAAAGGCCCGGAAAATGCTGCGTATTGCCAACGATAATAGCGATCGGCTTATTATCCTGATCAATGACATCCTGGATATTGAAAAGTTACATCGCCGGCAAACTGGTATTTAATAACGAGACACTAGCTATTGGCGACTTGCTCAACAGGGCGGCAACGTCAAATCAGGGTTACGCAGATCACTATGATGTGTCTTTGGCTGTCGAACTGAATGACTGTGAAGCGTGTAGCGTTAGTGCAGATGACAGTCGCTTGATGCAGGTGCTTTCTAACCTGATGTCAAATGCGATTAAGTATTCACCAACAGGCGGCTGTGTTCGCATTACTGCACAGTGCATCGAGAAGATAAAGTGCGTATTTCTGTTATTGATCAGGGTGAAGGCATCCCGGACTGAATTCAGAGACCGTATTTTTACGCATTTCTCTCAGGCTGATTCGTCAGATACACGCGAGAAGGGAGGCACCGGGCTGGGCCTGGCTATTTCCAAAGAAATTATTGAACGCCAGGGTGGTGCGATTGGCTTTACCAGCACGCCCGGGCGCGGCACTACCTTTTATTTTGAACTTGATATCATAAAATAATCATGACAAACAGACGGCTGGCAGGCCAGGGTTATTCCGCCTGGTTTGTTTGCTGTAGTATTCCTGGTTTGACAGGCATTCGCTGGCCAGGGAAGATCGAACAGCATCGCTGTAATTTATTATTAACCGGGATCGAGGGATTATATTTTGGCCATCATGGATAACAAACAAAATGCCCAGCACAGGGCCGACCAGGTTCAGGCCTTTTACGATGAAGTGAAATCGCTCGAAGCTGAGCAGGTGCTGCAGCTTGATGATGCACAGCGCCAGTCGGTCGCTGATTATCACGAAAATCTGTTGAAGTCGCTGACCGAACAGTTCGACATTGATACCAGTACACGGCAGAAGCAGTTGTCAATTGGAATGAAGATTGCATCTTTTATTGGCGCGCTTGCACTGGCTGCCAGCGTGTTCTTTCTTTTTTATCAGTTCTGGGGTTATTTAACTACACCGCTGCAAGTGTCGATTCTGGTCAGCGCACCATTGTTGACTTTGTTTGCGACATACCAGGTGTCGCAGCGCGAGGCGACGGGGTACTTTGCCAAGTTACTCAGCATGGTGAGTTTTGCCTGCTTTGTGCTCAACCTGGTTATGCTTGGGCAGATTTTTAATATTACGCCTTCACCAAATGCGTTACTAACCTGGGCGCTCTTTGGATTCTTACTGGCGTATGCATTTGATGTCCGCCTGTTACTGGCGATGGGTATTCTCTCACTCGCAGGATTCATCGCCGCGCGTGTGGGCACCTGGTCGGGTGGGTACTGGTTGTCATTTGGTGAAAGGCCGGAGACCTTTTTCGTGCCTGCACTGCTGATATTCTCGGTGCCGCTGTGGATGAAGCAGGATCACTACAGCGGCTTTGCGCCAATCTACCGCGTGTTTGGCTGCTTGATGTTGCTGCTGCCGGTGCTGGTGTTATCCAACTGGGGTGATAGCAGTTATCTTCCCTGGGATTCGTCTGTTATCGAAGGAAGCTATCAATTGCTTGGCTTTGTTGTCAGTGCCGGACTGATTGTGCTGGGTATTCGGCAACACTGGACTGATGTTATTAATACCGGCAACGCGTTTTTTGTGCTGTTTCTGTATACCAAGATGTTTGACTGGTGGTGGGATAGCATGCCCAAGTATCTGTTCTTCCTGGTGATTGCTTTATCATCTTTGTTATTGCTGTTTGTATACAAGCGCATACGCCTGCAAAGCCAGGTCATGGAGGAACATCATGCCTAAATTATTACTCGCTGCTGTCTTGTTGCTTGTCTCTGTCAATGTCCTGGTATTGGCCGGTGTCGCCTATAACCGATCGGGTGAGCCTGTATTGAGCATAGAGCTGACTGAGCGTGAGCTTCCTGTGCATAGATCATTTGCAGACACTGATGAAAACAGCGGCACTTCATTGGACCTGAAGTGGCAGGTATTTAATCCTGATGAAGACAATGCTTATGGCTATTCAAATTACACTTCGCCGCCCTGGCTGGATCATAAAAAATTAACCAGTCTCGGGTTCGATATCGAGCGCCTGAAAATAGCTACAAAGGACCATCCTTTCAGGCTTAATACTGCCAGCACTGATGTCATCGTGGTGCTTGAGTACCAGGGTGAAACCTATCGCAAGGCGCTGAATGTTTCCGAGCAAAAACTGGACAGTCTCCAGAATAAGGTTCTCGACCATCCCGAGGATGAAGAGATAACGGCTGCGCTGAGTAAGTATGAAGATCAACTTGAGCGCTTCAAACTGTCAAGCTCACGTTTGTATGCGGTAGACGCGGGCCTGGATTTGCAGACACTGATGAAACAATACCCGGGGCAGGGCAGGTACATGTTCGCACGTGGCGAAATAAAGTTGAGCTGGAACGATAATGTAATCGAGGGAAGAATCAAGCAAATTCTGATTGATAATGTGCACATACCATTGCCGATGTCTCAAGCGCTTTCAAAGCTGAGCCTGGAAAACAGGCCTTATCGATATGATGGTGAGGTAATTCCACCGCGCTATAAAGTATTGATGAATCTCGGGCAACGACTGGAGCCATGGATCGAATCGGTTGTATATACTAACAACAAAAGTTAAACGATCAGAACAGTCGGAGATGGCCCGCGATAAACTTGTAGCGTAGATCCTTTGTAATGGAAATGTAGGGCGGACATTGCCCGCCGTTTTAATTTCGTCACGTAGCGCACAGGCTGCGGTCAATGACCGCCTTACGGGCAGTGATTGTTCTGGCCCGTGTTTATTTGTTTGGGTGTCTGTACTCTTCGCCTGGCTCAGTCCAGTCATCTGGCCCGGTATCCGTTATTTCAGTACCCAGATCATCTACCTCGGCAATATCGAGCGCGCCTGTCCAGTTTTCAGGTTCTTCGCTTAATTCAATCTTGAGGTTACGCCATTCATCAAGGCTGAGTTCTTCCAGATCACCATCAAAATGCTGTAGTTCAACAGTGCCCCGTTGTTCGTCTATGGCCGTGACGTAAAAACGTTGGCCTTTATATAAATGGTTGTACCACTGGTCAACCCGGGGATCGAATTCATTTTTCATTGCCGTGCTCCTCATGAATCTGTAGCTGCATTGTTAACAATCTAAATCAAAGGCAACGAGTGACAGATGATATTGATCAACTTAACCAACAACAGTTTCATCAAGCAACAATCGGGACAAAGAGCAATCGGGCGCAGACCACGAATATTCCCGATCTACACAACAATCGCCTGGTATTCTCCTGTCTATTAAATATGCTCTGTGCACGCATTGATTAATCGGTTGTAGACCCTATTACATTTGCTGGCAGGCGTGGATGACTTAGTCTGGCCGCGGTTGTTTTTGATTTAACTCAATAAAGGTAATTTGATATGAGACTATTACGCTGGAAATCAAAATACCTGACTGGCAATGCAGCCATAGATGGCCGTACCCGTGCCATGGCTGACACACTCAATGCAGCGATTGCCGAAGCGAATGCAGTCGAGCATTGCGAAGATCTGAACGAATTTACTGATGAGCTTGTTGCTGCGACGGAGGCTATGCTGGCAAAGGTCAGCAAATCGCCGGCGCACGCCGGCGGCGAGCTTGAAACATTCGAGAACGAATTGCGTGACATCCTGGTAACAAAATTACCATTGGCCGCGAGAGGGACGCCCGCATGCGACGATTGTGGCATGTGCAGCCTGTATGAGAAAAAAGCCCGGGAATGGCTGGGGGATGAATTTACTGATCGGGCGACATCTAAATAGCAAGTCAGTTAACACTATATTGATGGCAGGCTGCGACTTGTCATAAAGCCTGGATCCTTCGCAAAATCGACTCAGAATGACAATTCTTCAGTTCGTCATCCCCGCCACAAGCACGCGGCTATGACGCTGCTGGGGTGTTGTGCGGGGATGAAGGATAAAATTCTTCGCAATAGAAATGCAGGGCGGGCATTGCCCGCCGTTTTAACTTGACCACGTAGCGTGCGGGCTGAGGTCAATCACAGTTCTAATACATGTGCACTCTGATGGTAAAGGTGGCGGAGGGATTTATTTATGACCAGCAGTAAATGTGGTTGCATAAAGATCCTTCATTAGCTTTATAGGTTTGCTCTGTCCAGCATACCTGATCTGTAAAAAAATCCGAAAACTTGTCTGAGTATCTTTACACTTTTTGCGCTTCCTGGCGTACGGTATTTTTGTAAGTTGTTGTTTAGTAGTACTCAATTTTATTGTGCATAAAAATTGCATGGTTGTTTGAATCGGGGTTTCTAAATCGATTAAAGCCTGGCATATAGCAGGTTAAATGACTCAAAAAAGGAGATGTATTATGAGCAAACACAGCTTCTCGGTGCGTTCTGTGCCAGTGACAAACAGGTTTCAAATAATTCAAAGAATTAACGCTTGTTAATATATTTCAGGTTGGGCTTATGGCTGCCCTGTTCATTTTTAAGCCATGCACTCGTCGCAAAGACGGTTGCTGATGACAAATGTATACAAAATTGGGAGAAACTATCATGCACGATAAAATACATTTAATCCGCAGGCTGACTTCATCTGTATTCCTGTCTGTGGCAATTTCAGGCCAGGCGTTCGCCTTCAACCCGGTACTCGAATGGTCCTGGACCTCCAGCGCAGTCGAACCTGGCGCACTTAATGTCATGGGTACGCCTTCGGTCATCGATCTCAACAAGGACGGTGTGCCTGATGTTGTGTTTACCTCGACCGTGTCCACCGCTGGTCCTTTGGTGCTGGCCGGATTTTTGCGCGCGCTCAACGGTAATGATGGCAGTGAGTTATTTACAGTCAATAACCCGATCTATCGTGTCAGTACGACTGCATCGATAGCCACCGGTGATATCGACAATGACGGTTTTCCAGAAATTATCGCCTGTGATGTCTCGGGCGCCAGGCTGATCGCTTTCGAACACGATGGTACGTTCAAGTGGCTCAGCCCGGTACTGGAAGCCATCAACTGGGGTGCGCCCGCGATTGCTGATCTTGACAAGGACGGGAACCCGGAAATCATCATCGGCCGCCAGGTATTAAACAATAGCGGCGCGCTTGTCTGGACGGGCACGGGGGGTCGCGGCAGCCAGGGCAACATCGGGCCTTTATCGCTGGTGGCTGATGTTGATATCGATGGCAGCCCGGAAGTTGTTGCCGGCAATACTATCTATGACGCGGCGGGCAGTATTGTCATGCAATTGCCGGCGACCGATGGTTCGAATGCTGTGGGTAATTTCGATAACGATAATTTTGCCGAAATCGTGCTCGTCACCAGCGGAAGAGTTTATTTGTTCGAACATGACGGCACCCTGAAGTGGGGGCCGGCCTTGATCCCCGGCGGCGGAGCAGGCGGACCACCCACGGTGGCAGATTACGATAACGACGGTGAACCGGAGATCGGTGTCGCCGGTGCCAGTCGCTACGCGGTGTTCGAAACCGATGGTAGCCTGAAATGGGCTGCGGTGGTGCAGGATGGCAGTTCAAACCGCACCGGATCGTCTGTGTTCGATTTTGAAGATGATGGTATTGCCGAGGTTGTCTACAGTGATGAGCTCAGGCTCTGGGTATTCCGCGGTACCGATGGCGCGGTTTTATTTCAAACACCGTTGAGTTCCTGTACCTGGCACGAATATCCGCTGGTGGCTGATGTTGACGGCGATGATCGCGCCGAGATCCTGGCGGTGGCCAATAACAACTGTGGATTCGGCCCGCAGCGCGGCGTGTATGTCTACGGCGATGCCGACGATGCCTGGGTATTAACACGGCAGATATGGAACCAGCATACTTACCACATCACCAATGTTAATCCGGACGGTACCATTCCGGTCTCCGAAGCAAACAACTGGCTCGAGCCCGGGCTGAACAATTTCAGGTTGAATACGTTTGGCCAGTTCGAAGGGCCGCCGTGTGATATCGATGTAAACCGTGTTGTGGACATCAATGACATCAGGGCGATACTCGCTGCAAGGAACACACCTGCGGTACCCGGTGATGCCAGGGACGTTGATGGCAATGGAATAATAAACGTGAATGATGCGCGTCAATGTGTTCTGCAGTGTACCAATCCACGTTGTGCACCGTGATGAGAGATTTATTTAAAAGTGTTAAAGGAGGAATCATGAAAAAGTTTTTATCTACTCTTGGCGGGCTGCTCTTGATCGGCCTGGTCAACCAGGCCGGCGCTGTCACGTTATCTTTGTCGCCGGCATCGCAAACAGCCGCTAACAATGACACGGTGTTTCTCGACCTGGTCGTCAGTGGTCTGGGTAATTTCGCCCCGGATTCGCTGGGCGCCTTTGATGTCGATATCGGTTATGACACTACAGTGCTTTCATTTCAGAGTTATTCACTGGGCGCGTTGCTGGGTGATGACGGCCTCGGCGAAGCGCTGGACGTGAGCCTGGGTGATCTTTTCGGCAGCGTGAATATAGCCGAACTCAGCTTGCTGGATGCAGATCCGCTTTCGGGGCCATCATTCATCGGTCCTTACCTGGATGATATTCAGCCCGGCAGCTTTACCCTGGCCACGCTCACGTTCCGTGTGGATGCACTCGCGCCGGGAAGCAGCACAGTCGTGTCAATCGATACGGTGTACGCAGTGGGTGACGGGTTTGGCTCGGCGTTAACACTGGACGGTACCAGCAACGCGATAATCAACGCGGTACCGGTACCTGCTGCAGTATGGCTGTTCGGGTCTGGTGTTATCGGTTTGCTCGGGGTTGCGCGTCGAAAGTCTGCATAACTCTAAAACTGATAACAAAAGCGGCTCCTGCGGGAGCCGTTTTTGTTTTATGAAGTCACGTAGGGTGCGCCGTGCGCACCTTTGTTATCTGGCCTTTTTTTGCTACACGCGGGGAAGGCCGCAGGCAATTATGCTTAATGCGCAACCATCGTCTGGCATTCACCGGATTATTTAAAATTACCTGGCACGCTTGATTAATTTACAATCGATCAATTCTCGCTTGCATAGATTAAACGCAACCGCGAAGATGCCTGTTTCACAACTTACTTTCTCACCGGGACATATTCATGAGCAAGCGCATAAGTTTGATACTCGTGTTGATGCTGTGGACTACATTGGCGACAGCGGAAACCCTGCGGGTCGGCATCAAGCCGGTACCGCCCTTTGCAATGTCGGACGGTGAAGGTGGCTGGACGGGTATATCTGTTGAGTTGTGGCAACGTGTTGCTGCCCAGCTGGGCTGGCAGACAGAATGGGTGGAGATGGAGAGTGCGGGCGCCCAGGTCAAAGGTTTGACTGCGGGCACAATCGATGTGGCGGTGGGTGCATTGTCGCTGACGCCGGAACGCGAAGCGGTAATGGATTTCAGTCACCCGTTTTATTCCACCGATCTCGCTATCGCCACCCCGACGCAACGCAGCGGCTGGATGAGCGTGGTAAAACAACTGCTGTCACCTGCCTTTCTGAGCGCAGTGGGCGGCCTGGTTCTGCTGCTACTGGCGGTGGGCGCGCTGTTATGGCTGGTTGAACATAAACGCAATCCCGGCCAGTTCGGTGGTACCGCCGCGCAGGGAATCGGCAACGGTTTCTGGTGGTCAGCGGTGACCATGACCACGGTGGGTTATGGTGACAAGGCGCCGCTTACACTCAGCGGTCGCGTGCTGGCCACCATCTGGATGTTCTTCAGTGTGATTACGATTTCGAGTTTCACTGCCACCATCGCCTCGTCGATTACCCTCAACCAGCTCGGTAGCGTGGTCCGTGGAGTGCAGGATCTGGACCATGTGCGCTGTGTCGCGGTGTCGGGTTCGACCGGTGAACAGTTTCTGCTTAAACGGGGAATTCGCACGCCGCCTGGTCACCACACCCGAGACAGGGTCTGGCGCTACTGCGAGAGGGTGCTGCAGATGCGCTGGTCTACGATGAACCGTTACTGCGTTACCTGCTGAAAGATGCCGAGTCGGGCATCGAAATCCTGCCGCAGTCGATCGAGCGACAGTACTATGCGTTCGGCCTGAAGCTCGGCTTTGCACAGCTGAAGGACCTGAATCGCACCCTGCTGGCCGATACCAGTGACAGCGAGTGGCAGGAAATCCTCAATCGATACCTGGGCGTGAATTGACGAGATGATGACGATGAAAAAGAGACTATTGTGCGGGTTGCTCTGGTTACTGGTGTTTGCCGCACTACCTGGTCATGCGCTGGAAGATGGTGAGCTGCAGCAGTTACAACGCACCGTAACGGATGTGGATCAGGAACTGCAGCAGGTCGAGCGCGATATCCAGAGAGATCGCGAACGTCTGCAGCGCGCGGAACTGGACCTGCGGGCTTCCACGATCACCCCGGCCATACTTGAAGATGCGCGCCTCGAGCTGGTGTCGCTGCAAGCGAGGAAGAACGGATTAGAGACCCGGCTGAAAGCCCGCCGCGACGCGCTGGCACAATTATCCAGGCAGATTGGCGATACCGAAATCCGCATCCAGCGTGGCACAGACGATGATGCTGAACTCAAACGCTGGCAGCAGGAGCTGCTGGATATGCAGCAGACTCAGGGCGTGCTTGAAAGCCTGATCGACAAAATTGAGCGTCTGCACCACCGCTATCAAACCCGCAGCGCGCTCGCGCGTCAGTATTTTAATCTTCTCCAGGCCCGTTTCGAGTTGCCGGACCTGGATACGGCACGGCAATCGCCGGGCCGTGCCGGGACTCAATTGCAGCAACAGGTCATCGTGCAACTGGCCGAAGCCTCCGCTGCGCGACGCGAGGCGGCAGGGCTGGGTCAGGATGAGCCCCGTGACAAGGCGCAACGACGACTACTGGAGTTGCAGGCGCTGGTAGCGGAGGCGCGTGCCGAATTTCTTCAGCAGAGCATCGCGCGGCTGCAGATGGAGCGGGTGCTCCAGTCCCTGTCGGGATTCAGCGGGTCACTGTCCACACCGGTGCGCATATTGAAAACCGTGCTGCGCAACCTTGACAAGATGCAGGAGGAAGTACAGCAACAACTGGACGTCGCCACACAGGTGCGCGCCCAGTTTCAGGAACAACGCCAGATCATTAACCAGCAGGGCGCCATCGTCACCGGGGCCGAGAGTACGCTGCCGGCGCGACTTGCGCTAATCGACGAATTGACAGCCACCGCGGACGAACAGCTTGCGGCGATTGCCAGCCTTGGCGAGCGCATAAACAACGCTGCAGCAGGCGTATGACAAGGCCGTGGTGACGAACGCGGGCGCCGAGTTGACGCTAAAGGGCGAATTGCCTGCGGATGCGGAGACCTGGCAACAACTGGCGCGCAATATGGCGATGCTGCCGCTACGCGTTGCTGTGGCCATGAAAGCATCGGTGTTGAATTTCGGCACGGCCTTCATGCAAAGTGATGCCGGAACCCGCGGGATGAGCGTGCTGTTATTGCTGGTATTGCTGCTCACCGGCTGGCAGGGCAGGCGCCTGCTGTCGCGACGACTGGCTGCGCTGAGGGAAAGCGCCGCTGCGATGGACTCCAGCTGTCTCGGTTCCGCTGGCGATCGTGCAGCGCAATCTGCTGATCATGTTGCCGCCGCTGTTTGTGCTTGGCGCGGGCCTGATCCTCAATCTTCGCCAGGCCGATATCGTGTTGCTGCTGGCGCCGTTGCTGATCTGGCCGGCGGTGCGGCTTGCGCTGGATTTTATCAACAACCTGCTGGATGAATACACGCCGGAACTGGATCGCAGTCGAACCCGTCTGTTGTTGCTGGAAACCCGCTGGGTGGTGATCTTCGCCGCGGTGCTGGCCGCGGTGCTGGTCACCGCGCACACCGTGGCCCTGTCCCCGCTGGTCATCGACGCCATAGAACGGCTGTCGATGCTGTGTCTGTTGCTGATTGCATTGCCGTTGATTCACCTGCGCAAGCTGCTGCTGGAAGGCATCCGCGGCGACGTTGAATCGCGACTTCTGCGTGGCTTTACAATGATCGTGCCGCTGTTGCTGGTGCTATGCGCGCTGATCGGTATCATCGGTTACGTCAATCTCGCCTGGGCCATCGCTGTCAGGCTGGGCTGGCTGATACTGGTTGTCATTGGCGTGGCGCTGGTACGCAACATTTTACGCAGCCTGCTGAAAACTGCGGCAGGGTGGTTCGATCAGCGCAATCCCGAATCGTCGCCTTACTGGGAAAAGTACATTCTCGGGCCGTGCTACCGGTTGACCCTGTTGCTGGTGGTGCTGGCCGCCGTGCAACTGCTGTTTTATCTCTATAACTGGAATGCAG
>CAWKAL010000011.1:0-7542 GCA_963847575.1 uncultured Gammaproteobacteria bacterium | reverse complement strand
TTATTCATTATTCATTATTCACTATACATTATTCATTATTCATTGCCCTTTCCCCAGCACTGTCATCCCCGCACACACCCAACACCGTCATCCCCGCATGCTTCTAGCGGGGATCCAGTGTCTTAGCTTTTAAGTCACTGGATTACAAAATACCTCCTGTATTTTGCCCTGCGGGCCGCGTAAATTTAATGGGTTCTTGTCTCTCCAGGAGAATTTAGTCCGGCCTCCGCAGGAATGACATGTTATTTAGGGTCAGAGTAAAAATTAACTGGAACTACAATCTGACCCGGGTTTCTTCACATGGTTGATTTAGGCGCCGAGGCCAGTATCGGATCTGCCTTGTTTTCCAGCAGCCTGGAAAACAACCCAAGACGTTGGCTCACAGTGGGAGACTCAAGCAGTTGCTGCTTGCTATCGATATCCAGGTTCATAACCAAAACAAGGTTATTAACCACCTGTTCGACGGGCAGTTTATCCAGAACCTTCCAGTCGATCTGCATATTATGCCGATCGAAGTAATCGCGTAAAGTTTCTTTGAAGGCTTTAGTGATTGCAGGTTCGACGTCTTCTGATTCGTAATCTTTTTCGAATCCACTCCAGTCAACCCTGGCTATGGTGTAACCATCCTTGTGGTGCACTTTTCCAGCTATCTTGTAACGGCATACCCCCGTTAGCATGATGTTCAGTCGTCCGTCTTTCCTCTCCCGATATTGCCTGATCCTGCCGGCACAGCCTGTCTGATAGATATTCGATTCAGGGTTGTTGTGCTGTGGTTGCACCATGCCGATCAGCTGGTCGGTTTTAAGCGCATGCAGAAATAATGCCAGCGCACCAGGCTCAGAGAGCTCGAGCGGGAGTTCACCACCAGGGAGCAATGCATTTTCCAGAGGATATAGGGGGAGTTGCTCGGGCAACTTATCAAAGGTCTGAATGAACGGGGTTGCAGGTTTCATAACGCTCAAGCTTTGCGGCGCAAACCAGGCGCAGTGCAGTTTGTCAGATGATATTTCATTATGCCTGTATCATTGCAAGTGAAAAAAAGATCGGTAAAAATATAATCGTCAGTGTCACTTGAATCTTGTGGCACCGTTATCCTTCTGGTGTGTCATTTCCTGGTTATTTAATTTAATTTTCGATAATCCGCATATCCTTACTAAGCGGAGTGATGGTTGATGATTTTTCCTTCTTGCTTGTTTCGGTTACCCGTGGTGCGGCTCGCCTCATTCGCGCTTCTACGCGAATGGCCGACATCAGGCGCTGGTCATTCACCTCTGGATACATGGGAAAATAATGCTCGACCTCAAAAACATGTTGTTTCGCAGCCACTTCCAGGCGGTCCCGGTCATTTGGTGATAAACCCTGAAGCATTAGCAGGCGCGGCGCCTTGCGCATAAGGTAGCGCTGGCACAAATCATGCTCAGCCTGCTCCTGCCAGTCTTCACATACCAGCAGACCAGGAAATCCATCGCCTTCATTTTGATCTCTTTTGAACCAGGCAGCGCGTCGATTGATGCCCGCCCGACTGGCAACGAGACACTGAAAACGATCATTGACCGGTGGTTCGCTACGCGCCTGTTCATCCTCTGTGTTTTCAACCCTCATTTTTGAATGCGGTAAGGCAGTCCATTGAGTCTGATCGGGGTAGGTATTCATCAGTGACTCATCACAGCAGGAGTATATCAACGCCAGGGGAGAACCATCGGCGCCGTCCAGTAGCCAGTATTCGTAGATGTCGCCGGCAGGAAACGGTAGCTGCATAGTAGAGAGGAATTCTGTCAGCTCATGAATGCTTTCTGACACTTGATCATGATCCACGCATGACGGGAACATGAACGTCTTTAATTCCTGGTTTTTCAGGCTGGCAACATTATAATAGCCTCGATCAAGACCGTATCCCTGCACTCGAAACTTTTGATCGTTTTTTTGTTCATTGCCTGATAAATAGTGGATTTCCCAGTTTATCCCATCAAAACTTTGCGCACGTGCGCGCTCCGACTCAGCAATCTGCACAAATCCTGAATAAGGTGGCAATAAGCGTTGTGAATAGGCTCGTATCATAACTGCATTTGAAGGCGCATCGAAAAAGTATAAATGCCCTATATGAACAAGTCTAGAGTTTACCTGGCAATTAAGATCAGAAACCTGATTGTAATTATAAATAGATCAGGAAGAAAATGCGCAGCGCTTCAGCCTGGCCTCATACCCTTCTGGTATCACATCGATCTCACGTACTTCCCGTGGTGTGGTTTGAGGATGACAGGCAAGTATGAAAGTGCCTGGCGCAATCGTATACATGCTGCGTTTAAAAATAAATAGAATAAGTGGTTCAATAAGTGGGTGCATAGCTAGCGTCCTCTTTACCATACACTCTCTCGACTAAGCTGATAAAATCCATCTACATCGATCCCGTTCACTCGTAGTTGCACAATCCTTACATGACTAACATCCTGATTCTCTATTCAACAACCGATGGCCACACCCGCAAGATCTGCGAGTTTCTTCAACAGGTCATCGAGCTGCACAACAACCGGGTCACACTGCTCTCAATCGATGCAGCGTCTACCGTAGATATCGCAGCCTACGACAAGATTGTACTCGGCGCGAGCATTCGCTACGGCAAACACGCTAAACCCGTCTACGCCTTTATTCGCGAATATCAGCCGCTACTGGACAGCCTGCCGAACGCATTTTTCTCGGTGAACCTGGTCGCGCGCAAGCCGGGCAGAAACACACCTGAGAATAATCCCTATCTGAAACGCTTTCTGAAGCAGATTACGTGGACCCCAGGGCATCTGGCTATTTTTGCCGGCAAGCTGGACTACCCCAACTACGACTTTTGGGACCGGAAGATCATACAAATGATCATGTGGATGACCGGAGGACCCACCGATCCAGGTGCAGTAGTCGAATACACCGACTGGGACCAGGTCGAGGCATTCGGGCAACGGATATGCGAGATGTAGAAAAGCTGATGGAGGAATTATTATTAAATCCGAAAGTATAAAGGGGACGAATGATTAAAGGGCTCTGATCTCTTTACTTCCGACCCCTTTACTTCCTTTGTTTAAAACTTACTTCGAATACGCTCAATTCGTTTTCGGTTGACGCCAAAATCAGAACTTCCGACACGGGAGGCAGACCTGGTATGAATAACAGTCTCGTCAGCTTTCTCTTTTGGGAAATAGAACTCCACGTCATCAACAAATCGAAATAGAGCTGAAGTAAACTCTACATGAATATAATCTTTTTGATCTGTAAGAATTTTGGTTCGCTTTTCTGATTCAATTATCTGCAAGAGACGGTCATGCGCCTGCTGTTGTGTTCCAGCGAAATTTATAGGTTCGATAAAATGTTTTTTATCATGCGCCTGACTGCTCACACAATTTGGTGTTTTCGGGCACGGTGCCAGCTCACTGTTATTTATCCCTGGATTAGGCATGGTTCCTGAACACCCCATAAGAAATAAAAAGATTACCAGAACAACTAGAATTTGTTTGTTCGTCATTCTTTCATCTTAACCTATCAGTAACAATCGGGGTCAGACCCCGATTGTTATGCACATTACCCTACTCGCGAACGAGTTCCTTGATGATGTATCCGCCTGATTTCTCGTCCAGCTGTAATTTCAGCAGGCTACGCGCCTGCGCCTCTTCCAGCAGTTGTCCGAAGGTGCTGAAGCCGTGATAGGTTTCGTCGAACCCCGGCTTGCGGCGTTTTAGCGTCTGTTTGACCATCGACCCCCAGATCTTGTCCTGTTCACCACGCTCCTTGAGCAGAGCCTCGACCGTTTCGACGACCAGGTCCAGTGCCTCCTGCTGCTTGTCATCCTCGGTTTTTTCGCGGCTTTTCTTGCCCGCCTTCCTGGTGGCTGGTTTGCGCCGTGTACGGCGCGGCTTAGCGGATTCGCGCACCAGGTCGTCGTAAAAAATAAACTCGTCGCAGTTGGCAATCAGCAGGTCGGAGGTAGAGCTCTTCACGCCAACGCCGATAACGGCCTTGTTGTTCTCGCGCAGCTTGCTGACCAGTGGTGAAAAATCTGAATCACCGCTGATCACCACGAAGGTATCGACATGTGACTTGGTGTAACACAGATCAAGCGCATCGACGACCATGCGAATGTCGGCAGAATTCTTGCCTGACATGCGCACATGCGGAATTTCAATCAGCTCAAATGCCGCCTCGTGCATGGCGCCTTTAAATTCCTTGTAGCGGTCCCAGTCACAGTAGGCCTTCTTCACAACAATACTGCCCTTGAGCAACAGACGCTCCAGCACCTTCTGAATGTCAAAGGCGGCGTACCTGGCATCACGCACACCCAGCGCGACATTCTCGAAGTCGCAGAATAATGCCATGTTGCGGGTTTCGGTTTTCTCGTTCATGTTGTCCTGTGTTGTATGAACAGCCTTGATTCTGTGACACGATGTGTCGTTGATTACAGACTTGCGATCATTATATGACGGTTATGGATATCTGATAAATATGATGTCAGCATACCTGTTAAAGGCTGCATCAAGCAGGAATTATATACCAGGTATACTGTCCACAGATATTCCAGGTGAGGATAATTTCTGAATTGTCGCTTACCGGCCAGTTTCGGACTGTCACCTAAAGCAAAAACGACTCCCGAAGGAGTCGCATTTGATTATCTTGTATCCAGCTATGCTTTCTTTCTTCTGGTAATACCGATCAAGCCTAGAACACCAGAACCAAATAGCCAAATGGCAGGTGGTAGTGGTATCACTGTAGAACTAGTCCCATAGTTCCCAAAGAAAGAATCTGTCACATATCGATTTGCAAGGGGTGGCGTTCCATAACTTGGTTCAAAAGATATAAATTGTTCAACTACATTATTCGCATTATCGAAATCGATAGAGCCCCCGTAGCCTCCAGAGCCAGCGCCATTAATATTTGCGAAATTCACCTGCGTTCCTATACCGGATATCACTATCAAAACTTCATCCAATGGCGTAGCAATATGTGCATTCGAAAATACATCACCAGAAAAATCAACATCGAAACTAAAGTTTTCCAGACTCAAAAGAGGGAAAGTCCCGTCTGTAGCAAGCCCGTCAAAACTGAAAGACCCTGAACCCACGAATGGAGGCTTAAGTATCCCGTCAGAGATGTCATCGAATTTTATCGTGAAAGATGCCGCGCCGGCTGGCATCTGCACAAAAATGCAATAACCGGCACAGACCGCGCCCAACAAGCGTGACTTCATAAACTTTCCCCCTTTGATCCCTGGATGTTATTAGCTACCACATCTCATTCGTCCGGCTTAGGCACCCGCCGACCTAATGCTACAACCCAGCAATAAACATGCCTGGTAAAATTGTCAGCAAGTTTGATGCAAGCTGCATGTACGTTCAGCTAATGGTGACACGTTAACGCACAGAAGATCAACACGAATCCTTATAATTTTTCATACCAAAAAGATTCCCCTTTGGTAGACAAACAGATTGGAGGCGTAGGCTAACCGATCTTGGCGACAAGCCTGAATGTGTTATCTATGTGCCGTCTATCACGCGGCTCGGCAATGGCGGGGTTGGGTTGACAACAGTCCATTATTTACGGCTAATATTATAGTTTCTTAACAGACCGCTTCGGGTCGGTTACTGACTCTCATCACTTCCAGGTAATGATAATTTCTAATTGTTGCTTACCGGCCAATAGCAGACTGTCAGCACAAACAAAAACGACTCCCGAAGGAGTCGCAACTGATCATCTTTTATGCAGCGCAGCTGTTTTAAATAAGGCAGTTTCTCATGGCAACATCATACCGCGGATCATAAAATACAGCATAGCAGCGAGTATGGCTGAAAAAGGAACAGTAATTACCCAGGCAGCAGCTATCTTCAGTAATGCAGAACGCTTTACCAGTTCATGTCGATAAACCCGCTTAAGGCTCCTGCGTTCTTTTTTGCTCAGGTCAGCATTAGTCGAATGCTCCTTTAACTGCTGAAGCATAATCGCTTTCTCTGCCAGGTTCGCATATCTGAAATCCACCAGGAACTTCTCTACTACGGCCTCATCTCTACCGAGATGATGCATATGGATCTCTTCAATCAAGTTGGCGTAACTTTTCTTCAGGTATTCTCGAAGAAACCCCACACCAAACACTGCGCCAACGGCGATATGCGTTGAGCTTACAGGCAGGCCTAACTGGGTGGCAATTATGACGGTTATTGCGGCAGATAACGCAATACAAAAAGCGCGCATCTGATCCAGTTCAGTAATTTCTGAACCCACGGTTTTAATCAGCTTTGGGCCATATAATGCCAGGCCCAATGCGATCCCAATTGCTCCGACCATCATCACCCATAATGGTATAGATGCTTTGGCAGAAATGCCGCCAGTCATCAATGCATCATTGATGGCAGCCAGTGGACCAATCGAGTTGGCAACATCATTAGCACCATGAGCAAAACTTAATAAGGCTGCGGCAAAGATTAATGGGAGCGTAAATAACTGATTAATTCCGTGTTTATCATTAGCGCTCCGTCTAGCCCTGCGTACAACCCACGGCCGTGATATGCCGTAAATAGCCACAGCCGCGCCAGCACCAATCGTAAGTGCCATTAATAAATCAATCTTCCAGATTTTTTTGAATCCTTTTTGTGCCAGATAAGTAGCAAAGGCTAATGCCATAATAGCTAATAGTATAGGTACCATACGCCTGGCGGCGACCAGCATGTCTTTCTTATACGTAATCGTACGTTTTATAAGATACAGAAAACTCGCCGCAATAATACCGCCGAAAACAGGAGAGATAACCCAACTAGCAGCGATCTGTCCCATCTTTGCCCAGTTCACAACGTCCCATCCACCTGCCGCAATGCCAGCACCGAGCACACCGCCTACAATAGAATGTGTTGTTGATACAGGTGCACCGATGGCCGTAGCTAAATTAAGCCACAAGGCACCTGCCAGTAAAGCTGCCATCATCAACCAGACGAAGGCATCGGTATCATTGATAGTGGCCGGGTCAATAATCCCTTTTTTGATGGTACTAACAACATCACCACCCGCTATTAACGCACCAGAAGCTTCGAAAATAGCGGCAATCGCGATCGCACCTGTCATGGTTAATGCGCGTGATCCTACAGCAGGACCTACATTATTAGCGACATCGTTGGCGCCGATATTCATCGCCATGTAACCACCAATAATGCCAGCGATGATCATCGTGTTGCTGACCTCACCGCGAGAAGAGACATACACGACGATGCCTAAGATAAATAATATTGCTACGCCCAGTCGTAAAACCTCTTTACGGTTTACCCCGGTAGCTTCTTCAATTTTGTTGATTCTTTCCAATTCCATGAGTTATACCCTAAGTAGCTTAATCGTCATGTGAAATTACTATTCAAATTGAAACTATTAATTCAATATAAAGCACGAGCAACTTTCATGCGCATTTATAAAAAAGCATATTACTTGAAGTGGTTATTAGCAGGAGTTGATATAGATCAAACAGAAAAGTGTAAAGCCAGCCAGGCAATATTCAGGATTCTTTAAAGATTAGCGAACGTCCGCTTTGGG
>CAWKAL010000010.1:0-8577 GCA_963847575.1 uncultured Gammaproteobacteria bacterium | reverse complement strand
ATCCAGTCAATCAACGGGTTTTTCATTGGCTTGTAGGGGCCGCCGCAAAGTTCGTGCATGGAAAGCGCAATCACGGAGAACTCCAGCCCAACGCTGTGGCAGGTCAGGGCAATAATATTTTTACCCTGTGCGCGATAATGCTGTATTTGTTCAGCGCCGTGTAACTCGACATGTCGCCGCAAACGCCAGCCCGGTGCCCACCAGATAAGGCCATAATGCAGGATACTGCGAATGTAAGCGCGAAAATGCGCACGTACATTTACATCAACTTCATCTGCAGTCATGTGCGGAAAACACAATTGCAGATTGCGTTGCACAATAGCCATCCGCTTGCGGTTTTTTTTCACCGCATAATCGCCCAGCGCCCCACCTATCTTGTCGATAACGCTTATCGGCAACCAGCTGAACACATAGAACGCAAACAGCAACAGCCATATCAACCAGTAGCGTGGCGCCAGCAGGGCGAGCGTGAACCTCGGCAGGTAACGACTTTGATGTTGGCTGCTATTGTCGTTCATCGACTAGCCTTTCAGGATCTCGGAATTGCATACAATTTATTTGCGCCAGAAGGCTGGCATGAACATCACCAGCAAGGTAAATACTTCCAGTCGCCCCAGCAACATCGAGAAACACAGTATCCATTTGTCAAAATTACTCAGGCTGGCGTAATTTGCACTGACATCACCCAGGCCCGGGCCCAGGTTGTTCAACGTGGCCGCGACTGCCGAAAACGCCGTCACCTGGTCGACGCCACTGAACATCAGTAACATCATCATGATAACGAAACAGGCAACATACGCCGCGAGGAATCCCCATACAGCATCAATAATGGTATCCGACATCGGTTGCTTGCCAATCTTGACCACGACCTGTGCATTCGGGTGAATCAGGCGCATGAGCTCGCGCTGGCCCTGTTTAATCAGCAGCAGGACGCGTATCGCCTTCATACCGCCACCGGTAGAACCTGCGCATCCGCCGACAAAACTGGCGAACAATAATGTCACCGGTACAAACGCCGGCCAGGTGGAAAATTCACTGGTGGTAAACCCGGCAGTGGTTCCAATCGACACGGCATGAAACAGTCCCTGGCGAAACGCCTCGCTAAAATCAGGAATCACATACTGGGTGTAGAGAAAAGCGATACAGGCAACCGACACCGCCAGCAGGGTGAAGGTGTACATTTTCAATTCTGAATCACGCATATAGGTTTTAATACTCAGCGAACGCGCAGCGGTAAAATGCAGCGCGAAATTAATCCCGCCGAGGAACATGAACGCAATTGCAACACCTTCAATTGCCGGGCTGTCAAAATACCCCAGGCTGGCATCATGGGTGGAAAAACCACCAATCGCCACGGTTGAAAAGCTGTGCGACACAGCATCAAACAAGGTCATGCCCGCCAGCCAGTACGCCAGCGCGCATGCTATGGTCAGACCAAGATAGATGTACCACAGTGCTTTGGCGGTTTCAGCGATGCGCGGTGTGAGCTTGCTGTCCTTAACCGGGCCCGGCGTCTCTGCGCGATACAGCTGCATACCACCGATACCCAGCATAGGCATGACCGCCACGGCGAGTACGATAATACCCATGCCGCCCAGCCATTGCAGTTCCTGCCGGTAAAACAGAATACTGTGCGGCAAGCTATCCAGCCCGGTGAGCACGGTTGCGCCGGTCGTCGTCAGGCCGGATATTGATTCAAACACGGCATCGGTGTAACTCACCGCCAGCGGCTGGTAAAAAATCAGCGGCAGGGCGCCGGCGATACCCAGTACTGTCCAGAATAAAACCACGACCATGAATCCATCACGCAGACGAAGGTCGCCGCGGATATGCCTCACTGGCAGATACATCAACAGGCCAAGCAGTACCAGCACTACATAGCTATAAATAAATGCCTGCGTTGCATCTTCCTGGTAGATACGATCGATAATGAAGGGGGGCAGCAGGGTGATACTGAACAGCATCAGTAATTGCCCGACAAGACGCTGGATTATAGTGAAACGCATGCCGGGCTAGATGAATGTCACGCCGACCTGGAACAGTTTTTCAACTGCAGGCAGTTTGCCTTTATCGAGCAGGAACAGGATGAGATGGTCTTCTGCCTCGATCACGATGTCATGGTGCCCCATGATGACTTCATCTCCACGCACGATAGCGCCGATGGTGGTGCCAACGGGTAATGGCACATCGGCGACACAGCGGCCGACGACTTTTGAAGTTTTGCTGTCACCGTGTGCAACTGCTTCGATGGCTTCGGCGGCACCTCGCCTGAGAGAATGCACGGCAACCACATCACCGCGACGCACGTGCGTAAGCAGGGCACCGATAGTAATCTGTTCCGGTGAAATCGCTACATCGATAACGCCCTGGCTTTCAATCAGATCAACATAGGCCGAGCGGTTGATAATACACATCACCTTGTTTGCACCCATGCGCTTTGCCAGCATGGCAGACAGAATATTCGCCTCATCGTCATTGGTGAGCGCACAGAACACATCCATCTGATCAACGTTTTCTTCCAGCAACAGGTTTTCATCTGCCGAATCGCCGAGCAGCACAATCGTCTTGTTGAGTTCGCGTGACAACACCCTGGCACGCGCGTGGCTACGCTCGATGATTTTTACCTGGTGCTTTTCTTCAAGTGCTTCTGCCAGCCGGCGGCCGATATTACCGCCACCGGCCAGCATAATGCGGCGACAGCTCTTATCCAGTTTGCGCATCTCGGACATGACGCTGCGAATATCCTTGCGTGCAGCAATAAAAAACACATCGTCATCGGCTTCAATGACACGATCACCCTCGGGGATGATGGCCTTGCCACGGCGGTAGATGGCCGCCACGCGACAATCGATGCCGGGCATGTGCTCGCGCAGGGCACGGATCTCGTGGCCCACCAGGGGCCCGCCGTAATACGCTTTCATGCCTACCAGCTGGACTTTACCGTCGGCAAAATCCAGCACCTGCAGGGCACCTGGATATTCAATCAGGCGTTCAATGTAACTCGATACAATCTGCTCGGGGCTGATGAGTACGTCGACCGGCACGGCGCCATTGCCGAACAGGCCGGGCTGATTGAGGTATTCCTGCGAGCGTACCCGGGCAATTTTTGTCGGCGTGTGGAACAGGGTATGCGCCACCTGGCAGGCGACCATATTGGTTTCATCACTGTTGGTGACGGCGATCAGCATGTCAGCATCCTGGATACCGGCCTGCACTAATATGTCAGGGTGTGAGGCATGGCCGGCCACTGTCTGGATATCGAGCCGGCTACGGATTTCGTCGAGCTGATCAGAACGGGTATCGACCAGCGTAATATCATTCGCTTCAGACGCCAGGTTTGAGGCGACTGAATAACCTACCTGTCCCGCGCCCAGAATCAGAATATTCATTTTAAAGCTGTTTCACAGTAAATTTACGGTTCGCAATGGCGCGAAGTTTACGCCGATAAACCCGGCATTGCACCGCTACACGTCATTTCATTTGAGTTTGCGCAAGCGGGCAAAATAAAATCCATCGCCATCATTCTCAGCGGGCAATAATTGTCTGCCATGCACGCAGGCAATACCGAGGCTGGCATCCAGCGCAATTTCAAGCGCATCACTATGCAGGCGCAAAAATTCTGCAATTTGCAGTTCATTTTCGGCGCGTAATACCGAGCAGGTGACATAGAGCAGCTCACCACCGGGCCTGAGCGCAGGCCAGACCGCCTGCAGTATCTGCTGCTGCAGCTCGGTGAGCTGCGCAATGTCTTCGTCGCGGCGCAGGCTTTTGATATCGGGGTGGCGCCTGATCACACCGCTGGCAGAACATGGCGCATCGAGCAATATGCGATCGAACACATCACCATTCCACCAGTCCTGCGGATGCCGCGCATCGGCCACAATGCACTCGGCGGTTTTCTGAATCCGTGCCAGGTTCTGCTGCACCCGTTGCATGCGCACAGGGTCTACATCGACCGCCACCATGTCGAGATCCGGATGCAGCTCCAGCAGATGACAGGTTTTCCCGCCGGGCGCAGCACACACGTCGAGTATGCGTTCGCCGGCCGCTGCACCCAGTAATAGTCCGGCAACCTGGGCCGAGGCATCCTGCACTGACACCTGGCCGCGTTCAAACCCGGGCAGCGCGGTCACGTCGCAGGCCTGCTCCAGCCGCAACGCCTGACATGCCCGTGGATGAGGAGTCGAGATGATGTTTTCGGCGTGTAACTGTTGCTGGTAGTGTGCGGTCTCACACATGGCTGCATTGACCCGCAACCACATCGGTGCGCGGATGTTATTGGCTTCGAGTATCGCCTGCCAGTGCTGTGGCCAGTCGGCTTTGATTCGTGCAATCAGCCAGTTCGGGTGAGAATAGAGTGCGCCGTCACTACCGGGCACAGCAAGCGAGTGTGTCTGCTGCTGTCGAATGCACTTGCGCAGGATACCGTTGACCAGGCCACTCGCCCATGACTTGCCGAGGCTTCGGGTCAGTTGCACGGCTTCGTTAACGCTGGCGTAATCGGGGGTATGCAGCTCGATGATTTCATACAGCGCCAGCAGTAACAGGATTTCGACATCGCGATCCTTGTTACGCAAGGGTTTTTGCATGTACCCGGAAAGATAAAACGCCAGCCGCCAGCGCCAGCGTAATACACCCTGCACCAGCTCCAGGCACAGCGCGCGCTCGCGCGGCTCAAGCGCCAGGGTCAGCGGCTTCAGCGCTGACAGCGATTGCCCCCGATGCAAAACTTTTTCGAGTAGCTGTAGTGCAAGCGCACGCGCGCCGGGGTTTGTTTTCAGCTTCACTGGCTTGCGGATATCTGCTGGCCCAGCCGCTGGCCATCCAGGGTGTGTGCGTTGACAAAATCAGCCGCCGACATCACGCGCTTGCCGCTGGGCTGTACTTCCAGCAGGCGCACAATGCCATTGCCGGTAGCGACATCAACGCCCTCGGCACTGCTCGAAATGACAGTGCCGGGTTCACTCGCAGTCTCGACATCATTTATGACCTGCACCTGCCAGATTCGCAAGGTGTCGACCCGGTGGTTTTTCTGCCATGTGGTGTAGGCCACTGGCCAGGCGTTGAACGCGCGCACGGCGCGTGCAATCTGCTCGGCGCTTTGTTGCCAGTCTATCGCCGCCTCCTGCTTGCTGAGTTTGCGCGCATAGCAGGCCTGGGCGTCATCCTGGCTTTGCGGCGTGATCTTGCCCGCGATTAAATCCGGCAACATTTCCAGCAGCGCCTGTGCGCCCAGCGACATCAGGGCGTCGTGCAGGCTTGAGCCTGTATCCTCGGGCGATATAGCGCGGGTTTTTTTTGCCAGCATGGCACCGGTATCCAGTCCGACATCCATCTGCATGATGGTAATGCCGGTGACGGTATCGCCGGCGAGAATCGCACGCTGAATCGGTGCAGCGCCACGCCAGCGTGGCAGCAAGGACGCGTGAATATTGATACACCCGAGGCGCGGAATAGTCAGTACTGCCTCGGGCAGCAGCAGTCCGTATGCAGTCACGATCATCAGATCAGGTTTTAATGCCGCCAGCTGCTGTTGTTCGGCCGCTGATTTCAGCGACTCGGGCTGAAACACTGGAATCGCGTGCCTGATCGCGGCCTGTTTAACCGCCGATGGCCGCGCGTTGCGGCCGCGCCCGGCGGGGCGGTCCGGCTGGGTATACACCGCGACGACCTGGTACCCAGCCGCCACCAGTGCATCCAGAGCGGGTACGGCAAACTCGGGGGTACCCGCGTAGATAATGCGTACGCCGGCGTTATCAGGTTGATTATTGTGTTGCATATCCTGCTGGGCGCCTTGCCGGGTTACTGGCTGCGGAGTGACTCTATTAATGGGCGAGTGCTTGCGCGCCGGGCTGAAGAAACATCAGAGCGCAACGGCCTGTCGCTGCTGTTTCTGGATTTTCTTTTTCAGCCGCTGCTGCTTGAGCGGTGACAGATAATCCACGAACAACTTGCCCACCAGGTGATCCATTTCATGCTGGATACACACAGCCAGCAGGCCTTCAGCTTCAAGTTCAAATGCGGCGCCGTGTTTATCCAGCGCACGCACCCGGATATGCTCTGCGCGTTCAACATTCTCAAAAACATCGGGCACTGACAAACAACCTTCCTGCATCACCTCAACACCATCGCTCTCGATAATTTGCGGGTTAATCAGGCACAGAGGCTGGTTTTTTTCTTCGCTGATATCGATCACGATGACGCGCTGATGCACATTGACCTGGGTCGCGGCGAGCCCGATGCCCGGCGCGTGGTACATGGTTTCCAGCATATCCTCGACCAGGCGGGTTATGCCCGCGTCCACGGTATCAACGTCTGCTGCAATAGTGCGCAGGCGTGGATCCGGGTAGTGCAGTATTTCTAGTAATGCCATATTTGTTAAAGTTGTCGCTCGTTAGTAGTATTTAAGCCATTTCGGCGTGTGACGGGAGTTTTCTGCTACAATTTCTGAAATCTGTTTCAGATATTGAAGTTTATCAACTAAACTCTTGAAAACAACGGATAAACCCAGGGACATACAATAACAATGAAAACACCTGTCACCGCGGTTCGGGCTGCAATTGTAACCTCTTTCATGTTTATCGGGCTATGTGCCGGCCTCAGCGGCTGCTCATCTTCCGAAACACGGCCCGACGCAGCACCTCTTAGCCAGGAACCTGTAACGCTTGCCGAACCCGCCAGTTCTCCACCTGCGGGTGAAACCCGGGCGATCAGGGTAAAACAGAACCACCCTAAACAATACACGGTGAAAAAAGGCGATACGCTGTGGGATATTTCCAGCATGTTCCTGCAGGATCCGTGGTACTGGCCTGAAATCTGGCAGAAAAATCCGCAGGTCAAAAACCCGCACCTGATTTACCCCGGCGATGTGCTGACCCTGGTCTATATCGACGGTGTACCCCAGATCCTGGTCAACCAGGCCTCGGCCAGCTTCCAGTCAGGCAGCACCGTCAGGCTGCCGGTGAAGAAGTTGAGTCCAAGCATACGCCGTGATGAAATTACCAGCAGCATACCCACGATTCCGAGTGATGCGATTCGCCAGTTCACCACCCGTCCGCGCATTGTCACCAAGCAAGAACTGGAAGCTGCGCCGTATATTCTCGGCAGCGATGACGAACACCTGATTCTCGGCCAGGGCAACCGCGTCTATATTCGCGGTGAACTGGATAAGGAACGCGTACGCTTTACCGTGTTCCGTCCCGGTACAGAACTGATTGATCCTGTCACTGATGAAACACTCGGCTATGAAGCCATTTATGCCGGCGAAGTACATATCAAGAAATACGACGATCCAGCAATTGGTGTACTGACTTTTACCGAACGCGAAGTTCTGATCGGTGACCGGCTGTTACCCATGGACAAGAGCTCGCTTGCAACCCTGTATTTCCCCAAGCTGCCTGATCGCAACATGAGCGGCCAGGTGATTTCGCTGTTCGATGCGTTGTTTGGCATCGCCAAGTACCAGATTGCAGTGATTAACCTCGGCATCCGCGACGGCATCGAAGTCGGCCATTTACTCGCCTCGTATACCCGTGGCAAAACCATCGCTGACAACTTTGACCTGCACGACAAGGGCGATGACGTCAAACTGCCCGATGAGCGCAGTGGCCTGCTGATGATATTCCGCGCATTTGATAACGTGAGTTACGGCCTGGTGATGGAATCGACCAACGTGATTCACAAGTACGATGTAGTCGCGACCCCCAGATAAAATCACTTACAATCAGGGATGATGGATACAGAAGCCTGGCTGTTGCTCAACCGCGTCCCCGGCCTGGGGGCAAGCACTTATAATAAGCTGCTCGAACATTTTGGCGACCCGCGTCGGGCGCTGAATGCCCGCGGTGCTGACCTCAAACACGCCGGACTCAGCCAGGCACTGATATCCAGCCTGCAGGCGATGGATGAAACCGCGATTGTGGCTGATCTCGACTGGCTGGCGCTCGACGGACATCACCTGCTCAGCCTGCACGATGCCCGCTACCCGCCCCTGCTCAAACACATCAGTGACCCGCCACCCGTACTTTACGTCCGCGGTGACCCCGATTTCCTGCAACAACCGCAACTTGCCATGGTCGGTAGCCGCAATCCCACCACGTCTGGCCGGCGCACGGCGCTGGAGTTTGCGCGTCACCTGTCTGCTGCCGGTATCACCATCACCAGTGGACTCGCGACCGGTATCGATGGCGCCTGCCACGAAGGCGCCCTGCAGGGCATCGGCAGTAGCGTTGCGCTGGTCGCGCACGGCCTTGATATCGTCTACCCGGCCAGTCATCACCAGCTCGCCGAGCACATCGCCGCCAGCGGCGCCATCGTATCTGAAATGCCCATAGGTACCGGGCCACAGCGCGGCCTGTTCCCGCGCCGTAACCGCCTCATCAGCGGTATATCGCTGGGCACACTGGTGGTTGAAGCGGCGCTGAAAAGCGGTTCACTGATTACTGCACGACACGCCATGGAACAGGGCCGCGAGGTATTTGCTATTCCCGGCTCGATTCATAATCCACTGGCGCGTGGCTGCCATCAACTGATTCGGCAGGGCGCCAAACTGGTGGAAACCGCGAATGATATTCTGGA
>CAWKAL010000009.1:0-42847 GCA_963847575.1 uncultured Gammaproteobacteria bacterium | reverse complement strand
TGACCAGGCACAGCGGGGTGTCAGCAAAATCAGCCCGTAACGAGTCCAGGGTGTCGACCATGTAAGACGGGCCATCGCGTTCCAGTTCACGCGCATCGAGCACAAAGCCTTCGGTTTGTGCAATCGCGATCTGCAACAGGCGTTTGCGCGTTGTTGCATCCAGCCACGGCGGCTTACGGTGCGGCGGCAGTCTATTTGGAATAAAGCGGATGTGCTCAAGCTGCAAGGCCTGCATGACTTCCAGGGCCGTGCGCAGGTGGCCATAGTGAACCGGGTCGAAGGTACCGCCGAAGATACCGATCATGCCGGCATGCAAAACGGCAATCTAGATGCAATCTTACAATATTTTCAGAAGCAACGATCAGTGGTGGGTGTGTCATCGGTACGCATTATCATTGCCGTATCTGCCCGTCACCGAGCACGACATATTTCAGTGAGGTCAGGCCTTCCAGACCGACCGGGCCGCGCGCATGCAGCTTGTCGGTGCTGATACCGATCTCGGCGCCGAGGCCGTATTCGAAACCATCGGCGAATCGCGTCGAGGCATTGACCATGACCGAACTGGAATCCACTTCGCGCAGAAAACGGCGTGCGCGGGTGATAGTTTTCGGTCATGATGGATTCGGTATGCTGCGAACCATGCTCGGCGATATGATCGATCGCCTCATCCAGATCATCGACCACGCGCATCGACAGAATCGGCGCGAGATATTCCGTGTCCCAGTCTTCGTCGCTGTCGCGGCCTCGCATCCGTCCAGCAATCGCACGGGTACGCTCGCAGCCGCGCAGTTCGACGCCTTCTGTCCTGATACATCTGGCGCCAGCAGCGGCAGCACCTGCGCGGCGATACCTTCGGCGCACCAGCAAGGTCTCCATGGTGTTGCAGGTGCCGTAACGCTGGGTCTTGGCGTTGACGGCGACCGTACCGCCTTGTCCAGATCCGCCTCGTCATCGATATAGACATGACAGACGCCGTGCAGGTGCTTGATCACCGGCACGCGTGATTCGCTCGCTGATGCGTTCGATCAGGCCCTTGCCGCCGCGCGGCACGATCACATCGACATACTCTTTCATGCGCAACAGTTCGCCGACGGCGGCGCGATCCGTGGTCTCGATCACCTGCACGGCAGTCTCCGGCAGACCGGCCGTTGCCAGGCCCTGGCGGATGCAGGCGGCAATCGCCTGGTTGGAATGAATCGCTTCGGATCCGCCGCGCAGGATCGCCGCGTTGCCGGATTTCAGACACAGGCCGGCAGCGTCCGCGGTGACGTTCGGACGTGATTCGTAAATGATGCCGATGACACCCAGCGGCACGCGCATGCGGCCGACCTGGATACCCGAAGGCCGATAATTCATGTCGCTGATGCTCGCCGACCGGATCAGGCAGCGCGGCGATCTGGCGCAGACCTTCGGCCATGGACGCGATGCCGGCATCGGTCAGCTCGAGCCGATCGAGCAAGGCGGCATCGAGGCCTTTGGCGCGCCCGGCCTGCAAATCCAGTTCGTTCGACTGTTTGAGGTGCCTGGCTTCATTCTCAATCAAATCTGCAATCGCCCGCAGGGCACGGTTTTTCACCCCGGTATCAGCCCGGGAAATGACGCGCGCCGCCGCGAGCGCCTTTGCACCCAGCTGTTGCATGTAGTCTTTTACGTTCATCTGCAGAATTTCAGCTTTGGCGGTCATGGCGTATAGTTCAGTGGCTTATGTAAATACAGGCCCGAGATTATATCGGATCGGCGGTCATTTCTCAGTTTAGCGTTTAATCGCATGCAAAAAAAAACGGCCCTGAAGGGCCGTTTTTTCAAGCTTGTGTGGTAGTCAGCTTATGCGCGTTTTCTGCGAGCAACACCCACCAGACCTAACAGACCCGTGCCAAACAGCCAGACAGCGGCTGGTACTGGGACGTAAGTGGCATCATGTGAGAATGGTGCGAAGTCACCACCTGAAACATTACAGTCACCACCTTCAACAGAACCGGTATCACACCTGAACAGGTCAATGTGAAGACCATCAGTCAGCGCTGTCAGATTCATATCAATGAATTCGATATATCCATCAGCTGAACCAGGACTACCACCAGGCTGAGTGTTAAACACAGTCGTCAGAGGACCGTCGAAATCCAGGCGATAAACTTCCACGTAGGTATCAAAAATACCATGTGGTGCCAGGTTGTTGTTATCTTCGAATGGCGGCGCGCCAAAACCAGATTGCACCAGATCCAGAGAAACACCACCAATCATTGGATCGATAGTGAAAGTATCTGCACCAGTCTTGGGAACCGCGGCGAAGACAACATAGCCCGCACTAGCCAGCAATGAAGTCACGCTGAAGGTACCGCCAACCAGGCAATCTGCAGTAGAAATATCGTAAGAATCACACACTCCGCCGTCAGCATCACCAATTTGTAATGAAGGCACTGCAGCTGCACCAGGTGAATAAAGCCCAAATGTAGTAGCGGCAATGAAAGGGGTAGTGAGTAAAGCTGATTTAATTAAACGTTTAATATCCATTTTGTGTGCCTTTATTATTTAGAATTAACAACCAAAAACCATTCTCGTAAATAGAGACAATATCCGTGCCAAAATTGACATAGGATTACAAAAACAATTAATCAGATTTTAATCAAGTAGTTAGAATTGCACCATGTGGTCTGTCTATTGATTGACAGGTGTTACCTGATAGCCACACCTGAAACTGTAAAATGTAGCGACATTAATTAGTACCGGGATGAATTCAAATACAAGCCACCTCCATATATATCAGTGAGTTAGAGCGGCGTACCCAGATTAAGAACACTGACATAACCGATATGCGCTTAGGTGGATATTTTTGAATTCCGCCAGTTTTATTAATAATTATATTTAATATCAGTATGTTAAGTAGATTATAAAATCTGTAAGCCAGGTCGACATTTGCGCATGGTTTGCATCAACCACGCCGTGCCGACCCGCCAGCTGGAAACTCAGTCCGCGCAGCTTACCCTCGCTCACAATCCTGTGAGCAGCTCGCTGTACTCACCGCGCTTTTGCTTGGCATATGCCGATGCGCCTGTATTTTCTTCAGTTTTGTCACCCATGCAAGAACAGGTAGCCAGGTGCCACGGTTATTTTGCATCCAGGTGATTCGCAACAATAGACAATTTTCCCGACTCAATTGAAGCGCAGCAACCTGATTAGTGATGCTTTCGATAACCGCGAATCCCTCGCTTTGTGTATTTATTAAAATTCAGCGAGTGAATTTGCATCCGTAAAAGACAAAGTTGATGCGGTTTTGCTTGAAAATCAGCAGGAATAGATGGTTTGTTAATTATGTCGACAGATACCTGCATCAATCCTATGTATCCCAACAATCGATCAAATTTATAACTTAATGATTTTACTTATAAATAAAGATGAGCAGGAATCTGTTAACGAACAACTAGCGTCGGTAATGTTTACATATTTTAATCTGCCGAGTTAAGATTACTAGCTAATGTCTTTAATATCAAAAAGTTAATAATAACGGAACAAATATTGCATTAGTAACTGCTTGTTAGCACTCTCCACGCTTTCTGAGTTGCATGTCGAACAAACTAACAATCAAGAAAATAATTAGTCTCCAGGGAAAAAACTATGAACATCATTAATAAAACACAGGCCTTTGTCTGTACATCGTTACTTTGTCTCACCCACTCTGCAGGTGCAGCACTGATAGATCTCACCGCAGACGGTTCATCCGCCACCATCAATGGCGCCCTGTTCGAAGTATCTGACCCCAATACGGGTGCGGGTTCAGGCGCAATTGATTCATTCATCAGGACACAGGCCCAGGGTAATGCTGTTTTTGAAACCGGCTACAACACTGATGGCAGTTTTGAATTTGATCAGGTCCCGGGTTGCTGCACGCATTCCATCACGCTGGGTGAGCTGACGGTAGTCAATGTTGGCGGTACTGATTACTTCGAGTTGCGACTGGATATTAACGAGCCTGGTGGCAGTAAATCCAAAATTACACTCCAGGAACTGGAGTTGTGGGTAAATACCACGACTGGTGCGGATGACGATTATAGCGATGGCCTGGGTACCAAGGTCTGGGATCTGGCTGGCGATACCGTCGAAATGGATGGCGCAGTCGGCACCAGTGGCAGTGGTGACTTCGACTACGATGTGCTGTTCCCGACTTCGATTCTGGCCGGATATGGTCCCAATGATTACCTCTACCTGTTCAACGTGTTTGGCGATACCGACATGATGAGTTCAGCTTCGGAAGCCGGTTTCGAAGAATGGGCCGCCAGGACTGGTGGTAATACCTTTGTTCCAGTTCCTGCAGCCGTCTGGCTGTTCGGTTCGGGTCTGCTCGGCCTGGTTGGAGTTGCTCGCAGAAAACGCAGCTGATATAGCGATACTGCAAGATTAAAAAAGGCCACCTGTTCGGTGGCCTTTTTTTATGCAGTCGACAAAAGAGTACGCTGGCAGTTCAGGCTGAGCTGCAATCACACAAAGACTGGCATAGCCACTACCTGCTTGGGCTACGCCGTGACTGACCCGCCAGCTGGAAACCCAGGCCGCGCAGCTCATCCCACACATTGCCCTCACTCACGCCCTTGATGACGCGATCGATCAGCGCGCAGCGCCTGAGCAGGGCCTGGATCGAAGTTGCACCGTGGCGCCCGAGACAGGCCTTGTACAGGCCGACCCGGTTGCTCCACACGCCTGCGCGTTTGAGTGTAAAGTCCGCCGATGCCGGGTCATTGACCACCTGCGCCAGCAGGCGCAGATCTCTGGCCAGTGCCCAGTTGATAATAATGGGCTCGATACCTTCCGCCGCCAGTCCCTGCAATATGCGCACCACGCGCGCACGATCGCCCTGCAAAGCGCTGTCCAGCAGCTCGAATACATTAAACCGCGAGTTCTCGGTAATCGCTTCGCGTACATCTTCGAAGCTGACCTTGCCCGGGCCCAGGATCAGGTACAACTTGTCGATCTCCTGCGCCGCTGCCAGCAGGTTGCCTTCGACATGCTGGCAGACGTAATCCACCACGGTTTTGTCCGGCTGCATGTTGCTGGCGATAAAACGTTGCTTGATCCACGCCGGCAAGCGGTCCGGCCCGACCGGCCAGCACTGGATCACAACACCGGCAGTTTCAATCGCCTTGAACCAGGCGGCTTTTTTACTCGCACCGTCCAGCTTGCCGCTGCTGATGATCAGAATGGTATCGTCCGCCGGGCGCTCGAGATACTGCTTGATCGCCTGGCTGCCTTCACGACCGGGCTTGCCAGTGGGAATACGCAAATCGAGAATACGCCGCGAGGAAAACAGTGACAGCGTGGACGCTTCATCGAGAAAATGCTGCCACTCGAAATTTTTATCCACATCCATGACTTCGCGTTCGAGATAGTCCTGCTCGCGACACGCCGCACGAATACTGTCACTGGCTTCCATCGCCTGCAGCGGTTCATCGCCGCTCACCAGGTACACCGGCATTAATGATTTTGCCAGTGCATGTTCGAGCTGATCGGGACGAAGCTGCATAAGAATGCGTGACTATTTATTAGCGGGCGCCGCTGCTGGTGCTGGCGCGGGTTGCGGCTTGAGGGATTTGTTCGGCATCGAGAGCGGCCGGGTTGATGCTCCAGCTGTTGCAGTATCAGCCGTGCAGCATCGCGTTTCATGTCGCGGTAGAGTGTTTGTTCTTCGTAATCCGCACCGAGCACATTGTCAGGATCGAACAATAACTCGCGTTGCAGTTTCACCACGTTTTCCGCATCGATATGCGCGCTTTTAATCGTGTAGTACACGCTGTAATTGAGTTCATATTCGCGTGCACGCCCGCGTGAATCCACCGATATCACCCGCCGGTTTTTTACCTGCTTGCCAATTTTTAGATGGCCCGCAGCCAGCGCGGGTGATGCCGCCAGTGCAACATCGTTGGCCTCGAGCAGGGCCAGCAATTCATTGCGTAACTCTTCATCGCCGCCTTCTTCGCAGGTTGAGTAGGCTGTAACTGCGCTGGCAATTGTGTTGCGCCGCGCAACTGAAAACCACAGGCAGACAGCGAGACCAGCAACAACAAAGGCAAAAGAATTTTTGACATAATTAACTCGCGACTATATTGACCAGTCGGCCTGGCACAACAATGACTTTTCGTACAGTCTTGCCGTCCAGGTGCTGAATAATTTTTTCGTCAGCGCGCGCTGCGGCTTCAACGCTGTCATTGTTAGCATCGACCGCGATCATGATTTTTGAGCGCAGCTTGCCATTCACCTGCACCACCATTTCGATTTCATCACGCGCCAGCGCGGCGTCTATCCCAGGCGGGCCATGCCTGCTCGGCGACCAGGCCCTCATGACCGAGGTCCTGCCATAGCTGCTGGCAATATGCGGCACAATCGGTGACAGCATCAACACCACGGCTTCGACCGCTTCGCGCATCACTGCTTTGCCCTGCACGCTGTTATCTTCGAAGCGCGACATGTCATTGATGAGTTCCATATTGGCGGCAATCGCAGTGTTGAAAGTATAACGCCGGCCAATGTCATCGCTGACCTTGCTGATGGTTTCGTGCAATTTGCGGCGCAGGTCTTTCTGCGCATCATCGAGTGAACCGGCATCGGGTTTTTCTGCCGGGCCAAGATTTGACTGCACCAGTTTCCACAAACGTCTAAGAAAACGCGAAGCGCCTTCGACACCGCTGTCGGCCCATTCGAGCGACTGTTCGGGCGGCGCGGCAAACATGGTGAACAGGCGCACGGTATCGGCACCGTATTGTTCGATCAGGCCCTGCGGGTCTACCGTGTTGCCTTTAGACTTTGACATCTTGGTGCCGTCTTTCAGCACCATGCCCTGGGTGAGTAAACGCGTAAACGGTTCATTCGAATCGACCAGGCCTTCGTCGCGCATCAGCTTGTGGAAAAATCGCGCATATAATAAGTGCAGTACGGCATGTTCGATACCGCCGATGTACTGGTCGACCGGCAGCCAGTGCCGGGCGCGCGCATCGAGCATGGCGTTCGCATCGGGACAGGTAAAGCGTGCGTAATACCAGGAGGATTCGAAAAAAGTATCGAAGGTATCGGTTTCGCGCTCGGCCTTGCCGCCACAACTCGGACACGTGGTTTGATAAAATTCGGGCATCTGCTTGATGGGCGAACCTGACGATTTCACCGAATTCCACTCTTCGGGTAAGACCACGGGCAGGTCTTCATCGGGTACCGGTACGGTGCCGCAATGTTTGCAGTTGATTACCGGGATCGGCGTACCCCAGTAACGCTGGCGCGATACGCCCCAGTCGCGCAGGCGGAAATTCACCTGCGTTCACCCTTGCCAATGGACTTCAGTTTTGCTGCAATGGCGCCAAACGCCTCGGCTGAAGTCATGCCATCAAACTCGCCGGAATTTTTCAACACGCCCTTGTCGACATAGGCCGCAGCGTCCACCGACACATCGCTGCCGTCGGCGGGATAAATCACCTGCCTGATCGGCAGATCATATTTTTTTGCGAATTCAAAATCACGCTGGTCGTGCGCCTGCAGCACTATCACTGCACCCGAGCCGTAATCCATCAATACAAAATTGGCGACCCATATGGGCACGGGTTCAGCGCTCAGGGGATGCACGGCATTAAAGCCCGTGGCCATGCCCTGCTTTTCCATCAAGGCCATTTCAGCTTCGGCGACACCGGCGTGTTTACACTGCTCGATAAATGCCGCCAGCACCCGCTGGCGAGCAAGGCAGCAAAATCGAACCCGGCGCTGGCGGCATTTATCGAGCAGTGTAAACACGCCGGTGTCGCCGAAGCTGAAATGGCCTTGATGGAAAAGCAGGGCATGGCCACGGGCTTTAATGCCGTGCATCCCCTGAGCGCTGAACCCGTGCCCATATGGGTCGCCAATTTTGTATTGATGGATTACGGCTCGGGTGCAGTGATGAGTGTGCCGGCGCACGACCAGCGTGATTTTGAATTCGCAAAAAAATATGATCTGCCGATCAGGCAGGTGATTTATCCCGCCGACGGCAGTGATATGTCGGTGGACGCTGCGGCCTATGTCGACAAGGGCGTGTTGAAAAATTCCGGCGAGTTTGATGGCATGACTTCAGCCGAGGCGTTTGGCGCCATTGCAGCAAAACTGAAGTCCATTGGCAAGGGTGAAACCCAGGTGAACTTCCGCCTGCGCGACTGGGGCGTATCGCGCCAGCGCTACTGGGGTACGCCGATCCCGGTAATCAACTGCAAACATTGCGGCACCGTACCGGTACCCGATGAAGACCTGCCCGTGGTCTTACCCGAAGACGTGGAATTTGGTGAAATCGTCGGTTCGCCCATCAAGCAGATGCCCGAATTTTATCAAACCACCTGTCCGAGTTGTGGCGGCAAGGCCGAGCGCGAAACCGATACCTTTGATACTTTTTTCGAATCCTCCTGGTATTACGCACGCTTTACCTGTCCCGATGCGAACGCCATGCTCGATGCGCGCGCCCGGCACTGGCTGCCGGTCGACCAGTACATCGGCGGTATCGAACATGCCGTACTGCACTTATTATATGCGCGATTTTTCCACAAGCTGATGCGCGACGAAGGCCTGGTCGATTCGAATGAACCGTTTACGCGTTTACTCACCCAGGGCATGGTGCTGAAAGACGGCACCAAGATGTCAAAGTCTAAAGGCAACACGGTAGACCCGCAGGGCCTGATCGAACAATACGGTGCCGATACCGTGCGCCTGTTCACCATGTTTGCCGCGCCGCCCGAACAGTCGCTCGAATGGGCCGACAGCGGTGTCGAAGGCGCTTCGCGTTTTCTTAAACGTTTGTGGAAACTCGTGCAGTCAAATCTTGGCCCGGCAGAAAAACCCGATGCCGGTTCACTCGATGATGCGCAAAAAGACCTGCGCCGCAAATTGCACGAAACCATCAGCAAGGTCAGCGATGACATTGGCCGGCGTTATACCTTCAACACTGCGATTGCCGCCAATATGGAACTCATCAATGACATGTCGCGCTTCGAAGATAACAGCGTGCAGGGCAAAGCAGTGATGCGCGAAGCCGTCGAAGCCGTGGTGCTGATGTTGTCACCCATTGTGCCGCATATTTGCCAGCAGCTATGGCAGGACCTCGGTCACGCAGGGCCTGGTCGCCGAACAGGCATGGCCCGCCTGGGATGACGCTGCGCTGGCGCGTGATGAGATTGAAATGGTGGTGCAGGTGAATGGCAAGTTGCGCTCGAAGATCATGATCGCGGTCGATGCAAACAATGACAGCGTTGAAGCCGCAGCGCGCGCTGACGAAAAAATTATTCAACACCTGGACGGCAAGACCGTACGAAAAGTCATTGTTGTACCAGGCCGGCTGGTCAATATAGTCGCGAGTTAATTATGTCTAAAAATCTTTTGCCTTTTTTATTGTTGCTGGTCTCGCTAACGGCCTGTGGTTTTCAATTGCGCGGCGCAACGCAATTGCCTGCGCAGTTGCAGCCTCTCAATCTGCAAGAAGGCGGCGATGGCGAATTACGCAATGAATTGCTGGCCCTGCTCGAGGCCAACGATGTTGCACTGGCAGCATCACCCGCGCTGGCAGCGGGCCATCTGAAAATCGGCAAGCAGGAAAAAAACCGGCGCGTGATATCGGTGGATTCACGCGGACGTGCTCGCGAATATGAACTCAATTACAGCGTGTACTACACGATTAAAAGCGCGCATATCGATGCGGAAAACGTGGTGAAACTGCAACGCGAGTTATTGTTCGATCCTGACAATGTGCTCGGTGCGGATTACGAAGAACAAACACTCTACCGCGACATGAAACGCGATGCTGCACGGCTGATACTGCAACAGCTGGAATCAACCCGGCCGCTCTCGATGCCGAACAAATCCCTCAAGCCGCAACCCGCGCCAGCACCAGCAGCGGCGCCCACTAATAAATAGTCACGCATTCTTATGCAGCTTCGTCCCGATCAGCTCGAACATGCACTGGCAAAATCATTAATGCCGGTGTACCTGGTGAGCGGCGATGAACCGCTGCAGGCGATGGAAGCCAGTGACAGTATTCGTGCGGCGTGTCGCGAGCAGGACTATCTCGAACGCGAAGTCATGGATGTGGATAAAAATTTCGAGTGGCAGCATTTTCTCGATGAAGCGTCCACGCTGTCACTGTTTTCCTCGCGGCGTATTCTCGATTTGCGTATTCCCACTGGCAAGCCCGGTCGTGAAGGCAGCCAGGCGATCAAGCAGTATCTCGAGCGCCCGGCGGACGATACCATTCTGATCATCAGCAGCGGCAAGCTGGACGGTGGCGAGTAAAAAAGCCGCCTGGTTCAAGGCGATTGAAACTGCCGGTGTTGTGGTCCAGTGCTGGCCGGTCGGGCCGGACCGCTTGCCGGCGTGGGTCAAGCAGCGTTTTATCGCCAGCAACATGCAGCCGGACAAAACCGTGGTGGATTACGTCTGCCAGCATGTCGAAGGCAACCTGCTGGCGGCAGCGCAGGAAATCGACAAGCTCTACCTGATCCTGGGCCCGGGCAAGGTCAGCTTCGAAGATGTACGCGAAGCGATTACCGAGAACTCGCGGTTTAATGTATTCGAGCTGCTGGACAGCGCCTTGCAGGGCGACCGCGCGCGCGTGGTGCGCATATTGCAGGGGCTGGCTGCAGAAGGTATTGAGCCCATTATTATCAACTGGGCACTGGCCAGAGATCTGCGCCTGCTGGCAAAGGTGGTCGATGACCCGTCATCGGCAGACTTCACCCTCAAACGCGCAGGCGTGTGGAGCAACCGCATCGGCCTGTACAAAGCCTGTCTCGGCCGCCACAGTGCGGCTTCGATCCAGGCCCTGCTCAGGCGTTGTGCGCTGATCGATCGCGTCATCAAGGGCGTGAGTGAGGGCAATGTATGGGATGAGCTGCGCGGTCTGAGTTTTCAGCTGGCGGGTCAGTCACGGCGTAGCTCAAGCAGGTAGTGGCTATGCCAGTCCTTGTGTGATGGCAGCTCAGCCTGAACGCACGGTAGCAGGCTCAATTGCCAGCATACTCTTTTGTCGACTGCATAAAAAAAGGCCACCGAACAGGTGGCCTTTTTTTAATCTTGCAGTATCGCTATATCAGCTGCGTTTTCTGCGAGCAACTCCAACCAGGCCGAGCAGACCCGAACCGAACAGCCAGACGGCTGCAGGAACTGGAACGAAGGTCTTGCCACCAGTCCTGGCAGCCCATTCTTCGAAACCGGCTTCCGAAGCTGAGCTCATCATGTCGGTATCGCCAAACACGTTGAACAGGTAGAGGTAATCATTGGGGCCATATCCGGCCAGAATCGAAGTCGGGAACAGCACATCGTAGTCGAAGTCACCACTGCCACTGGTGCCGACTGCGCCATCCATTTCGACGGTATCGCCAGCCAGATCCCAGACCTTGGTACCCAGGCCATCGCTATAATCGTCATCCGCACCAGTCGTGGTATTTACCCACAACTCCAGTTCCTGGAGTGTAATTTGGATTTACTGCCACCAGGCTCGTTAATATCCAGTCGCAACTCGAAGTAATCAGTACCGCCAACATTGACTACCGTCAGCTCACCCAGCGTGATGGAATGCGTGCAGCAACCCGGGACCTGATCAAATTCAAAACTGCCATCAGTGTAGCCGGTTTCAAAAACAGCATTACCCTGGGCCTGTGTCCTGATGAATGAATCAATTGCGCCTGAACCCGCACCCGTATTGGGGTCAGATACTTCGAACAGGGCGCCATTGATGGTGGCGGATGAACCGTCTGCGGTGAGATCTATCAGTGCTGCACCTGCAGAGTGGGTGAGACAAAGTAACGATGTACAGACAAAGGCCTGTGTTTTATTAATGATGTTCATAGTTTTTTCCCTGGAGACTAATTATTTTCTTGATTGTTAGTTTGTTCGACATGCAACTCAGAAAGCGTGGAGAGTGCTAACAAGCAGTTACTAATGCAATATTTGTTCCGTTATTATTAACTTTTTGATATTAAAGACATTAGCTAGTAATCTTAACTCGGCAGATTAAAATATGTAAACATTACCGACGCTAGTTGTTCGTTAACAGATTCCTGCTCATCTTTATTTATAAGTAAAATCATTAAGTTATAAATTTGATCGATTGTTGGGATACATAGGATTGATGCAGGTATCTGTCGACATAATTAACAAACCATCTATTCCTGCTGATTTTCAAGCAAACCCCATCTCCTCTTTCTCTTTCAGGGGTAAATACACACGCGCTATTTTAAAATATACACACAACGAGAGATACGCGCGGATCTAAAACGTCTCACTACTCAGGGCTCCGCGTCTCTTTTGACGCGAAAATTTTCTCTAGTGGCGAATCGCCCCGATAACGAAAATAACCGTGGCAGCTGGCTACCTGTTCTTGCATGGGTGACAAAACTGAAGAAAATACAGGCGCATCGGCATATGCCAAGCAAAAGCGCGGTGAGTACAGCGAGCTGCTCACAGGATTGTGAGCGAGGGTAAGCTGCGCGGACTGAGTTTCCAGCTGGCGGGTCGGCACGGCGTGGTTGATGCAAACCATGCGCAAATGTCGAGCCTGGCTTACAGATTTTATAATCTACTTAACATACTGATATTAAATATAATTATTAATAAAACTGGCGGAATTCAAAAATATCCGCCTAAGCGCATATCGGTTATGTCAGTGTTCTTAATCTGGGTACGCCGCTCTAACTCACTGATATATATGGAGGTGGCTTGTATTTGAATTCATCCCGGTACTAATTAATGTCGCTACATTTTACAGTTTCAGGTGTGGCTATCAGGTAACACCTGTCAATCAATAGACAGACCACATAGTGCAATTCTAACTACTTGATTAAAATCTGATTAATTGTTTTTGTAATCCTATGTCAATTTTGGCACGGATATTGTCTCTATTTACGAGAATGGTTTTTGGTTGTTAATTCTAAATAATAAAGGCATACAAAATGGATATTAAACGTTTAATTAAATCAGCTTTACTCACTACCCCTTTCATTGCCGCTACTACATTTGGGCTTTATTCACCTGGTGCAGCTGCAGTGCCTTCATTACAAATTGGTGATGCTGACGGCGGAGTGTGTGATTCTTACGATATTTCTACTGCAGATTGCCTGGTTGGCGGTACCTTCAGCGTGACTTCATTGCTGGCTAGTGCGGGCTATGTTGTCTTCGCCGCGGTTCCCAAGACTGGTGCAGATACTTTCACTATCGATCCAATGATTGGTGGTGTTTCTCTGGATCTGGTGCAATCTGGTTTTGGCGCGCCGCCATTCGAAGATAACAACAACCTGGCACCACATGGTATTTTTGATACCTACGTGGAAGTTTATCGCCTGGATTTCGACGGTCCTCTGACGACTGTGTTTAACACTCAGCCTGGTGGTAGTCCTGGTTCAGCTGATGGATATATCGAATTCATTGATATGAATCTGACAGCGCTGACTGATGGTCTTCACATTGACCTGTTCAGGTGTGATACCGGTTCTGTTGAAGGTGGTGACTGTAATGTTTCAGGTGGTGACTTCGCACCATTCTCACATGATGCCACTTACGTCCCAGTACCAGCCGCTGTCTGGCTGTTTGGCACGGGTCTGTTAGGTCTGGTGGGTGTTGCTCGCAGAAAACGCGCATAAGCTGACTACCACACAAGCTTGAAAAAACGGCCCTTCAGGGCCGTTTTTTTTTGCATGCGATTAAACGCTAAACTGAGAAATGACCGCCGATCCGATATAATCTCGGGCCTGTATTTACATAAGCCACTGAACTATACGCCATGACCGCCAAAGCTGAAATTCTGCAGATGAACGTAAAAGACTACATGCAACAGCTGGGTGCAAAGGCGCTCGCGGCGGCGCGCGTCATTTCCCGGGCTGATACCGGGGTGAAAAACCGTGCCCTGCGGGCGATTGCAGATTTGATTGAGAATGAAGCCAGGCACCTCAAACAGTCGAACGAACTGGATTTGCAGGCCGGGCGCGCCAAAGGCCTCGATGCCGCCTTGCTCGACCGGCTCGCGCTGACCGATGCCGGCATCGCGTCCATGGCCGAAGGTCTGCGCCAGATCGCCGCGCTGGAAGACCCGGTCGGCGTCATCACTGACATGGCGTATCGGCCTTCGGGTATCCAGGTCGGCAAAATGCGCGTGCCGCTGGGTGTCATCGGCATTATTTACGAATCACGGCCTAATGTAACCGCCGACGCTGCCGGGCTGTGCCTGAAAGCGGGCAACGCGGTGATCCTGCGCGGTGGCTCCGAGGCGTTTCATTCCAACCAGGCGATTGCCGGCTGTATTCGCCAGGGGCTGGATGCAGTGGGTCTGTCGGGCGACATCGTGCAGGTGATCGAAACCACCGACCGCGACGCGGTCGGTGAAATGCTGCGCATGAAACACGTTATAGATGTGATTATTCCGCGCGGTGGCAAGGGCCTGATCGAACGCATCTCGAACGAATCCCAGGTGCCGGTGATCAAGCATCTCGACGGCATTTGTCATGTGTATATTGATGACGAAGCCGACCTGGAGAAAGCCATCAAGGTCGCGTTCAATGCCAAGACCCAGCGTTACGGCACCTGCAATACCATGGAGACCCTGCTGGTGGCTGACAAGATCGCGCGCCAGGTGTTGCCGCCCTTGTGTAAACAGTACCAGCAAAAAGGGGTCGAGCTGCGCGGTTGCGAACGCACCCTGGCGATCGTGGACGGTATCGAATCCGCCACCGCTGAAGACTGGGACACCGAGTATCTCGCGCCCATCCTGTCGATCCGCGTGGTCGATGATATGGACGCGGCGATCGAGCATATCAGCCAGCACAGCTCGCAGCACACCGAGTCGATCATTACCGAAAACTACAGCCGTGCACGGCGTTTTTTGCGCGAAGTGGATTCCAGTTCGGTGATGGTGAATGCCTCGACACGATTCGCCGATGGCTTCGAATACGGCCTCGGTGCAGAAATCGGTATCAGCACCGACAAGCTTCACGCGCGCGGCCCGGTCGGACTGGAAGGCCTGACCTCGCAGAAATACATCGTGCTCGGCGACGGGCAGATACGGCAATGAATAATGAATAATGAATAATGAAAAATTTAAATCAGGAGCGCTGACAGTTTTTTATTATTCATTATTCATTATTCATTTTTCATTTTCTCCACAATGATTGGAATCCTCGGCGGTACCTTCGACCCGGTGCATTTTGGCCACCTGCGCCCGGCGCTCGAAGTCATGCAGGCGCTGCAGCTTGAGCACATCCGCTTCATCCCGAATAGAGTGCCGCCGCACCGTGGACCGCCGTGGCTGGATGCAGCAACGCGCAAGCACCTGCTGCAGATAGCAATTGCCGAAACCGAAGGTTTTGTGCTCGATGCGCGTGAACTGGAACGCGACGGCCCGTCTTATATGGTCGACACCCTGGCGTCGTTACGGGCAGATTTTCCTGACACCCCGCTGTGCCTGGTCATCGGCATGGATGCGTTTGCCGGCCTGCCGCGCTGGCACCGCTGGCAGGAAATTCTCGAGCGCTGCCACCTGGTGGTGACCTCGCGCCCCGGGTTTGACTGGCCAAAAAGTCCAGAGCTACAGGCGCTGGAATCTCGCCATGTTTCCACTGCAGCCGAGCTGCGTCAGGCCGCGGCGGGTAAAATCCTGTTACAATCGGTTACCTCGCTGGAGATTTCATCCAGCGCTATACGACAACAGTTTCAGGCCGGGCGGAGTATTCGCTACCTGTTACCCGAAGCCGTGTATGAAACCCTGTTGAAAACACATGACGGAGCTGACCCGAACAGATGAGCGTAGATGAACTCAGAACACTGGTGCGCAATGCGCTGGAAGACCTGAAAGCCAAAGATGTTGTAGAACTTGATGTTAAAGATAAAACCAGCGTAACTGATTTCCTGTTTATCGCCAGCGGTACCTCCAGCCGCCATGTCAAATCGATTGCCGATAATGTAGTACTCGAAGCCAAGCACGCCGGCCTGCTGCCACTGGGCGTCGAAGGTGAAAGCGAAGGCGAATGGGTGCTGGTCGACCTGGGCGATGTCATCGTGCACGTGATGCAGCCGCAGGCGCGGGAATTTTATGACCTGGAAAGCCTGTGGCGTCTCGATGTGCTCAAGCGCGAGCGGCAGGATGCTTCCTGAGCAGATTACACCGACGCGGCCAGGTTCAGGGCAGGCATCAAGCGCAATTCTGTGCAAATACATTTAATCGCCATCGGCCACAAAATGCCGGCCTGGGTTGACGAAGCCTGCGATGATTTTATTCGCCGCATGCCACCGGAAATCAGGCTCAAACCAAAATGTTTGCCGCTGATAAAGCGCGGCAAAAATCCGGACATCGAACGTATCAAGCGTGACGAAAGCGCAAAACTGCAACAGGCAATTCCTGAAGGTTGTATCAGCGTACTGCTGGATGTCGGTGGTAAACGCGTGTCGACTGAAAAACTTGCCGATGTGTTACAAAACTGGCTGCAAAGCGGTCAGGATATTGCCATCGTGATTGGCGGACCCGACGGTGTATCCGATGCATTCAGGCAATCGGTCGGCATGAAGCTGTCATTGTCTGAGCTGACATTCCCGCATACCCTGGTCCGCGTCATGCTATGTGAGCAGTTGTATCGTGCGTGGAGTATTCTCGCCGGACATCCGTATCATCGTGCCTGACATGCCACTGCCTGGTATAGCGTTACCTGAAATAATCCTGGCATCCGCATCGCCACGACGTGCAGCGCTGTTACAACAGATCGGGGCGCGCTTTCAGCTCATGCCGGTCGATATTGATGAAAGCCTGAACCCGGGTGAAAGCGGAATCGATTTTGTCATGCGCCTCGCCCGCGAAAAAGCCCTGGCAGGCGCGCAACAGGCAAAGCTGAAATCACTCGATTTCCCGGTGCTGGGGGCCGACACTATTGTTGAGCTCGAAGGTGAAATTCTGGGTAAACCGGAAAACCCGGCACAGGCGCGTGAGATGCTGGGAAAGCTGTCAGGCAAAACCCATCGCGTGCATACCGCGATTGCGCTGGTTTCTCATGCTGCGCCGCTGACCGCGTTGAGTACCAGCGTGGTTGAATTTGGCGAGCTAACGCAGGCGGATATCGAACACTATGTCGACAGCGGTGAACCCCTGGACAAGGCAGGCAGCTACGCAATTCAGGGCGTAGCTGCGCAGTTTGTGAAATCGCTCAGCGGCAGTTACTCCGGGGTGATGGGGCTGCCGCTGTATGAAACTGCCCAATTGCTGAAAACTTGTCACGGCTCGCGTTAATCGCCGAGGTTTTCAGGCTATGATCCTGTTACAGAATTATTATTTTGAGTTGTATGTATGAGCGTGAGTAAGGAAGTACTGATAAATGTCACTCCTCAGGAAACCCGGGTAGCCATACTGGAAAACGGCATGCTGCATGAGCTCTATATCGAGCGCAGTCGCAGTCGTGGGCTGGTGGGTAATGTCTACAAGGGCATCGTTGCACGGGTATTGCCGGGCATGGAAGCGGCGTTTATAGAAATTGGACTCGAACGCGCAGCATTTCTGCATATTTCAGACATGGCGCTGAGCACCAAACAGGAGGCCGAGAATAACGGCCAGTTACATATCAATCGCGTGCTGCAGGAAGGCCAGGAACTGCTGGTGCAGGTGATCAAGGATCCACTGGGTACCAAGGGCGCGCGCCTGACGACAAATATCACCGTGCCCTCGCGCTACCTGGTGTTCATGCCAAACTCGGACAACATCGGTGTCTCTTCGCGCATCGACAGCGACGAAGTCCGTGAACGTTTACGTAATATGCTGATCAATCATGAAGACCGTGATGCAGGCATGGGGTATATCCTGCGCACGGCAGCAGAAGTGGCGAGCGAGGAATCGATTTCGCGTGATATCAAATATCTGAATCGCCTGTGGAAAAAAATTCACGACTGCTCCGATGTCAGGCCGGGCGATGTCGTTCACCGTGATCTGCCATTGTACCTGCGTGTTTTGCGCGACATGGTCGACGAAGATCTTGAAAAAATTCGCGTCGACTCGCGCGAGACCTACCTCATCATGCAGGAATTCTCCAACGAATACGTGCCCGAGGTCGCCGACCTGATTGAACATTATCCCGGTGAACGACCGATTTTTGATCTGCATAATGTCGAAGATGAAATTCAGAAAGGCCTGGAGAAAAAAGTACATCTGAAATCCGGCGGCTACCTGATCATTGATCAGACCGAGGCGATGACCACCATTGATGTCAACACCGGTGGTTTTGTCGGCAGCCGCAATCTTGAAGAAACAATTTTTAAAACCAACCTCGAAGCCGCGCAGGCGATCGCGCGGCAACTGCGTCTGCGTAACCTGGGCGGCATAATTATTCTTGATTTTATCGACATGGTGGAAGTAGAACACAAACGCCAGGTGGTGCGCGCACTGGACAAGGCGCTGGAAAAAGATCACACGCGCACGCAAGTATGCGATGTCTCGCCGCTCGGGTTGATAGAAATGACACGCAAGCGCACACGCGAAAGCCTGGAGCACGTGTTGTGCGGTGTCTGTCCCACCTGTGAAGGCCGCGGTGCGATAAAAACCGCGGAAACGGTCTGCTATGAAATCTTCCGCGAAATACTACGCGAGGCACGGCAATTTGATGCCAAAGAGCTGCTGGTGCTGGCTGCACAGGAAGTTGTTGACCTGCTGGTGGATGAGGAATCCGGCAGCCTTGCAGAACTGGAAGGTTTTATCGGCATACCGATCAAGTTCCAGGTGGAAGCGCTGTTTACTCAGGAGCAATACGACGTTGTTATCATGTAATCACGTCGCATAAACCGCACAGGTATAAAATAGCTTCTCATGGGCTGGCTTGCCAAATTTCGCGTTTGCCTGATGACAACGGCAGCGATTCTTATCATTACACTTGCCGTAGCATTCAGTGTATTGCGGGCGGTATTGCCGCATGCAACAGGTTATCTCGCCGAAGTCGAACAGGTGCTTGAAAAACAGCTCGGGCTGCCGGTCGATATAACCGCGCTGGATACAGATATGCGCTGGCTGACCCCGCGGCTGAAATTGCTCGGTGTGAAAATTTACAACGCTGATGGCAAAACCGTGCTGATCGAATTTAGCGATGCGGCTTTTGCATTATCCTACCTGGATTCAATTCGTTTCATGTCACCGATGATCGGTGATGTCAGTCTCTCCGGCGGCGACCTTTCGCTCGAACGTGATCAACAGGGCCACTGGTTTCTACAGGGGATCCAGATTGCTGCGTCTGATAGCGAGCAGATATCGGATGAGCTGGTCGGCCTGATCAGTAATATGAACTTCTCCCTGCAGAACAGCCATCTGCATTTGCGCGATCAGACCCATGTGCTGGAAGAAATGGACTTTCAGAATATCAATGTGCAGGTAGAAAACCTGCTGGGTACCCACAGTTTTCAGGTACGGGTTGATTTGCCCGAACGTTATGGCGCCAGGCTGCACGTGATTGCCGAGATCAACGGCGACCTGTCAAAACTGGAAACAGCCAGTGCCGAAGTGTATATCAATGCAACGTCGCTACAGCTCAATCCTGTGTTCGACAAACTCGGGCTCGATGATGTCATTAGTGCCAGGGGCCTGGCGACCACCGAGGGCTGGCTGACGATTGATAACAAGCGCGTCAAACAGTTCAGGTCGCGTGCTGCCTTTACCGATCTTGAGCTTCGTACGCCACAGCAGGCACAAAGCTGGAGCGTTGATTCTTTGTCAGCAGATGTTCTCTGGCAGCAATACGCAGATGCATGGCGACTCGATGTGGTCAACTTTAAAATGCGTAAAAACGGTATTGACTGGGCGCAAGCAGGCAACTTGTTGCTCAGGCAAAACGCATCGGCAGGCTACCAGGTCTCTGCAACGTATTTCAGGCCCGCGGACCTTACCGGTGCAGTTGCGTTAATCCAGAACGACCAGTACAACGATATGCTGAATACGGTCACAGCGTTGCAGTTGCAGGGTGATATTTACAATCTCAAGATTTCACTGCCGCCGAAAGAGAGCAGCGATACTGACAATGTATTCGAAGTGCGTGCCTGGTTTCAGGATGTCGGCTTCACACTTGCTGAGCAGGCATTTTCAATTAAAGGCGTCGATGGCAAGTTGCATTACAGGAACAATGAAGCGCAGTTGCTGCTGGCGAGCAGTGACATCATCGTGGGTCTTGAAACCGTCTTCCGTCAACCACTGGTATTACAGACACTTGATGCCAGCCTTACCGCCATGCGAGACACGCGTCACTGGCAGATCAATGCCGATTCTATCCTGATGAAGAACGCGGATATTGAAACCCGCTCGCGCCTGTTCGCGATCTTGCCTGATAAGGGCGAGATGTATCTTGATATGCAAACGGATTATCAGAATGCAGACGGTTCCGCGGCACTTAAATATTATCCGGCAGGCATCATGTCGGAACAGGTTGTAGCATGGCTGGATACGTCCCTGTCCGGGGGGTACGTTGATTCAGGCAGCTTTATTTTCAAGGGGAATACAGCAGCATTTCCATTTACTGATAATGAAGGCGTGATGGAAGTGTTGTTTCAGCCGCGTGCTGCCACGCTCAAGTTTTTGCCGGACTGGCCGGCGATTGAAAATCTTTCTGCCAGTGTGCGTTTTCATAACAAGTCGTTACACATTAGCAACGCCTCTGCGCGCGTATACCAGGGCAGCTTGAAAAATGCCAACGCGTCTATCGCTAACCTGGATGCGATACAGATCGAGATTGATGGTGATATTCACGGCCCGGCCGGCGATATTCAACAGTACATCTGGGACAGTGGTTTAGACGATATACTGGGGGACGCCATGCGCCAGTTCCAGGTGGCGGGCGATGTCGATATATATCTTCTGCTTTCCATCCCGCTCGATAACAAAGACAAGCGTGTCGCTACCGTGGGTACGGTAAAGTTTAGCGATAATTTTCTGGGGTTCCCTGCAATGCAGTACCAGCTTGAACACTTGTCGGGCGCACTGGATTTTACCAACCGGTCGATACAATCAGACAGCCTGACGGCAAGCTTTGAAGGCGCGCCTGTTAGTATTAATGCCGTTACAGTTAAATCGCCACGCAATGAAGCCGTATTTAATATCAAGGGTAAATGGTCTATCGATAACATGCTTGCGCGTTTTCAGTCGATACCGCGGGACTGGTTTGCCGGCGAGTCGGAATGGGATGTGGCGGTGCATGTGCCGTTGGCATCCGGCCAGGATGTCAACGTAAGTGTGTCGTCGTCATTACTCGGTTCGTCTATTGCGTTGTCGGACAAGTTAAGCAAGGACGCGACAAAGAAGCTCCCGGTGCAGCTGAATGTTAAAATGCTGGGTGAGGCATTGCAGCTGACGGCGCGATCTAAAAATGTATTCGATGTGTTTGCTAATCGCGATGAGGTCAGTCGCTGGCATACAATGGTAGATTCACCCTGGTTAAAAGGCGAGATTGAATTTGACCAGGGCCTGTCGCCGAAATCGACGATAGACATGAATATAGAGTATGCAGATCTGTATGCCCTGGCCAAAACACAGGGCAGGGGCGCAAATGAATCCGGATTAAAGCCGGCAGAGTTGCCATCACTCAAGGTGCATGCAGACACGCTTGACTGGGATGCGTGGAAATTAACTTCGGTAGAGCTTAGTACATTGCACCATAGTCATGGCATGTTGATAGAGAACATCAGCGTGAATGCGCCGGCGATGACGCTGACGGGCAAAGGCAGCTGGTTGAGCAGCAGGCAGCAACCGCATGATACTAATTTTAAACTCAAGGTACACAGTGACAACCTGGGTGAAACGCTGCTCGGGCTGGGCTATCCGCGAAATGTCGATCGCGGGCAGCTATCGGCAGAGATCGACTGGCAATGGCTGGCGGCGCCTTATCAATTTTCATTGCCATCTGTGTCTGGCGTCGCCAGTTTTAATCTTGTGGATGGCGCTATACTCGATGTAAAGCCGGGTGCCAGCGGCAGGCTGCTGGGGCTGCTGAATGTGCTGCATTTGCCACGGCGCCTGCTGTTTGACTTTGAAGATGTCTACAAAGAAGGTTTTGTGTTCGACACCATCACGGGTGATCTGGCGTTTGCCGAGGATAATGCTACGACACGAAATGTGCTTATCGAGGCAGCATCAGCTAATATCCTGATGAATGGACGCATTGGGCTGGAAGCAGAAGATTATGACCTGAAAATGGAAGTGCGACCAAACTCGTCGGGGGCTGCATTCACCGGAGGCACCCTGGCCGGCGGTCCCATCGTAGGCGCCGGGCTGGTATTACTGGAGAAATTGTTTGGAGTTGATAAGCTTGCGCGTGAGAGATATTCGATAACTGGCAAATGGGACAACCCGGTTATTCAGCAGACAGAAAAAACAAAATGAGCGATCACGACAGATGAAAATGCCGGTACTTAAGCTGCGCACAGGACGGGTATCGTACTGGGCTACCAATCTGGCATTGATAATAATTGCGTCGGGAGTCCTGCCAGCAACGAGTTATGCGATAGAATCAGCGGCTGGCGATAGTGCAATGCAGTTACGGGCAGAACAATGGGAAGCTGCGCGTGAAGGTGAGCGAATACTCGCACTGCCGGTGCTGCAGCAACTGGTCAATCGCTGGGACGCGCATCCAGGTCAGAAGATAGAGCTGCGTTATCCCGGTGGTGAGGAAGGTGAGCTCTGGGTTGGCGCGCTCAGGGACTGGCTGGTTTCGCTTGGTGTTGCCTCCAGCGCGATGGTGGCTGTGCCCGGCAGTGGTCAGGCCGATATTATCGAATTTCAAATAATACAAGCTGGAGATTGAAACAGGTGAGTAAGGTTGCAGCCATTCAGATGGCATCCGGGCCGAATGTCAAAGCCAACATGGCAGAGGCTGAAAAACTGATTTCAATTGCAGTGCAACAGGAAGCAAAGCTGATCGTGTTGCCGGAAAATTTCGCCATTATGGGTATGAGCGAAATGGACAAGGTCAATGCCGCAGAACAGCCGGGTAATGGACCGATACAAAATTTTCTGAAAGAACAGGCACGCAAGCATCATGTCTGGATTGTCGGTGGGACGGTTCCCTTGGCGTCGGATGATATTGGCCGGGTGTACGCCGCCAGCATGCTGTATAACGACAGTGGCGAAGTAGTTGCGCGTTATAACAAGATTCATCTGTTCGATGTCACCATCGAAGCCAATAATGAAAGCTATACCGAATCAGACACAACGGTGTCCGGTGATGAGGTTGTGGTGGCGGACACGCCGTTCGGAAAAATTGGATTGGCAGTGTGTTACGACCTGCGTTTCCCCGAGTTATTCAGGGCCATGGCTGACGCCGGCATGGAAATCTGTGTATTGCCTTCATCGTTCACCAGTTTGACGGGCAAGGCGCATTGGGAATCTTTATTACGCGCGCGCGCGATTGAAAATCTTTCGTTCGTGATTGCGGCTGCCCAGGGCGGTTATCACGTAAACGGTCGCGAAACCCACGGCGACAGTATGATCATCGATCCCTGGGGCGTGGTGCTCAACCGTTTGCCGCACGGCACCGGTGTAGTGGTTTCAGATATCAACATGAAAATGCTGGAGCGCACACGCAAGGCGTTCCCTGTGCTCAATCATCGTCGTATTGATTGTAAAATCTAGAGCGTGTTTAATTTAACTGCTGTTGCCGATCCGAAATACTGTCAGTTCTGCGCCTGACCATCCTCCGAAGTTTTCACCGATGCCAGTGCCTGCTGGTCGCTGAGTGTGTGCAGATATTTGAATAATTTTCTCGCCGATGCAGGAGGCTTGCCGGCATCCAGTTCGCGCTTGCTGGCGCGAACCAGCTGATTGATAGTCTGGCGGTCGATGTCGGGATACATGTCAATCAGTTCGGTGACGACGCGGTTGTCACCACTTAACAGGCGGTCGCGCCATTGTTCGGTCTGTTTGAACCGGACCGCGCTCGAATCATGCTGGTGTTTAATTACCGCGAGCTGTTTTTCAATGCTTTCGCTGTCGACATTACGCATCAGCTTGCCAATGTACTGGCGCTGGCGCTTGATAGCACCGCGCGCACTCAATTTTCTGCCTTCATTGATGGCGTTGGCAAGCGCTTCGGGCAATTCTATTTTATCCAGTTCTGACTGTTGCAAATTCAATAACTGTTCGCCGAGTTTGCGCAGCGCATCGCACTCGCGTTTGACCTGTGATTTGCTGACGTAGTCGTCATCTTCCTGCTGGTAATCATCATGATGGTCCATCAAAGCACCCGTTTGCCATTCAGCGTAAGGGCATCGATGCGCATGAGTGTATCACTGTCGTCATCTTCGATGAGTTCGATTTTTACCGGGGTGTATTGAAAATCCGGGGCCAGCCATAAGCGGGTGGTACGCTCGCCGCGCTTGCGCTCGACAATCAGGGTAGTGATATCGCGGCCGCCGATGGTCAGGGTGTCAGAACCTGCGCGTTTGAATGTATAGTGTTTGAGCTCGTCCTTGCTAAGCACGGCATAATCCATTACCTCGTCGTTTCGTGCTGTATCGCGCATCAATGAAAGCTGAAACGAGAGTGCATCGCGCACGCCTGGACTGACATCAAACCTGATGGACTTGCCGGCATGACTGCCGCTTGCGACACCGTCGCCAGGTTGTGCCGGCCATTGAATGCTGATCTGGGTATTGCGATCACGCTTGCTGCCTTCATGGATATAACTGTAACGCTGCAATTTAAGTTCACCATTGCTCAGGCTCAACCAGCTGTCTTCTTTAATTCGGTCTTTGCGAAACAGCGCAAAAAAACCGGTCAGCTCGGTGCGCATGGAGAAATGTGCAGTGCCTGCGTCCTGCTGTAACTGGTAAGTGGTGCGGCCGATATCGCTGTCGTATTTTTCGACCTGATACACCGCGGTGAAATCCTGCAGCGTGTCGGCGCGCACATGCGATGACAGCGTTGACAAGGCGAGGATGAAAAACAGCTTAAAGAATTTTGCAGGTGACATTTTTGGCATCAGTTATCCGGCATGAGCAGTTGCTGGTTTTTCCACTGGCAGGCTGCATTCAGCGGTTTGTTATCGAAATAAAGTTGTGCGCCGCCAAACCCAAGACGGCCCTCAATGTACCATTGTATGACCATGGGATAAATCACATGTTCAGCCTGCAGCACACGGTTCGCCAGGCTTTTTTCCGTGTCATCGGGTTTTACCGCGACCTCGGCCTGTAATACCACGGCGCCGCTATCGAGTTCGGCACTGACAAAATGCACACTGGCGCCGTGCCGTGTGCTGCCGGCGGCAAGCGCGCGGCGGTGGGTATTCAGGCCTTTGAAAGCGGGCAACAGTGAAGGATGAATATTGAGTATGCGGTTGGCATAGTGCGCGATAAAGCCCGCGCTGAGAATACGCATGAAACCGGCGAGCACGACAAAATCGACCTTGAGTGCGTCGATCTGCTGCATTAGCCCGGCATCGTATTGCTCGCGGGTTTGCTCCGCTGCGGCCACGATCACCCTGCATGGAATACCGGCACGCGCGGCGACAGCCAGTCCCGCGGCATCTGCGCGGTTGCTGATCACAGCAGCAATACTGCCGGTGATCTTGCCTGACGCGATGGCATCGATAATTGCCTGCAAATTGCTGCCCCGTCCCGAGATCAGCACTACGAAAGATTTCATTTTCGAACCTGTCAGTGTCGCGTATCCAGCCTCAGGCGATGATCACGTCGCTATCACCGTCCGTGGCTTCAACATGCCCCAGCAGCCAGGCAGTTTCACCCGCCTGGTTAAAGGCTTTAATCGCGGCCTCCGCCTGTTCGGCACTGACAATGACCACCATGCCGACACCGCAATTGAAGGTGCGGTACATTTCAGTATTTTCGATATTGCCTGCCTGCTGCAACCAGGTAAACGCGGGTGGGAACTGCCAGCTATCGCGTGCAATCGTGGCGCGTGTGCCCGCGGGCAATACCCGGGGAATATTTTCCAGCAGGCCGCCACCGGTTATGTGCGCCATGGCATGCAGCGGAATTTGCTGCAACACGCTGCGTATCGACTGGACATAAATCCGGGTCGGTGCGAGCAGGGCTTCGCCGAGCGTGACATCGCCGCAGGGCGCACCGAGATCCGCGGCGCTGACTTCGATCACCTTGCGTACCAGTGAATAGCCGTTGGAATGCGGGCCGCTGGAGGCGAGTGCAATCATCGCATCGCCCGCTTTGACCTGGCTGCCATCGATGATCTCGGCTTTTTCCACCACGCCGACACAGAAGCCGGCGAGGTCATAGTCGCCGGCCCGGTACATGCCCGGCATCTCCGCGGTTTCACCACCAATCAGCGCCGCGCCGGACTGGCGACAGCCTTCGGCAATACCGGCGACGACGTCGGCAGCGATCTCGGTATCGAGTTTGCCGGTGGCGTAATAGTCGAGAAAAAACAGCGGCTCGGCGCCGAGCACCAGGATGTCGTTGACGCACATTGCCACCAGGTCGATGCCGATGCTGTCATGCTTGCCGAGTTCAATCGCCAGCTTCAGCTTGGTGCCGACACCGTCGGTACCGGACACCAGTACGGGTTGCCGGTAGCGGTCGGTGGGCAGTTCGAACAGCCCGCCAAATCCGCCGATGCCACCGAGCACACCTGCACGATGGGTGCTGGCGACACTGCCGCGGATTTTTTCGACAAGGGCATTGCCAGCGTCGATATCGACACCGGCGTCACGGTAACTGAGAGAGGGGCTGGATGCGTGATCGTTTTCTGACATGCGGTCGGCAACTATATTTTCATGGTTTAAAGGTGTGGTATTGTACACGCACCCGAAGTGCTTATTGAGCCTCTGCTGAAAAAACTCCATGCCGCTACACAAATTTCTGTCAAACAATACGATTCTTTATTTAACATTCTTTGGCCTGGTGTTGTCGCTGGCCTTGCCTGCCAGCGCAGCTGCGGCCCAGCTCGATGATCTCTATGAAGTCATCCTGCCGGTGAGTGATGAAAGCAACGAGGTGCGCAATGCCGCCATGGCTGACGGACTGGCTGAAGTCATGGTGCGCCTGTCCGGCGACAGCAGCCTGCTGCAGCGCCTGACACCACCGCCGGCGGCGGCCTACGTCAAACAATATCGATACGAGGCACTCGATGCTGCCAGCACCGCGGCTGCAGGCATTGACAAACAGATCCGTCTGCAATACAACGGCACGCGCATCATGAATTATCTGCGCAACAACGGGCTCCCGATCTGGGGCGATCAACGGCCCGTCGCCGTGGTCTGGCTCGCGATTCGTGACGGTAAAAATCAGTACCTGCTCAAGGCCAGTGACCGTTCGCCGGTGAAATCGCAGGCGGAAAAACTCTTCAGGCAACGCGGCGTGCCCGTCATCTGGCCCGCTTACGATAAAAAGGACAGGGCAAAACTGACATTCACCGATGTCTGGGCGGGCTTTAGCGAGCCTTTACAGCAGGCCTCCGCGCGTTATAGTAATGGCCCGGTGCTGGCAGGCAGCATGGCGTGGAACGGCACGGAATGGAGCGGCGACTGGACCCTGATCGACCAGCGTTTCAGCCAGCGCTGGGGGGTACGTGGCGCGGATTATGACCAGGTGTTGTTCGATGGCATCAATCAGCTCAGCGATGGCATGGGCCAGCATTATGCCGTGCTGGAATCCACCGACAGTTCTGCCGACGCCAGCGTCATCCTCGATATCGAAAATGTAAATTCGCTCACCGGCTTTGTGCGCCTGAAGAAATACCTGGCCAGCCTGCAGGCGGTACAGAGTGTGCAGATATCACGCATCGGCGCGGACACTGCCGTGTTCAACCTGACGCTGCGCTCACGTGTGGAAGATTTTCTGAATCTGCTGGCGTCCAGTTCCCGGCTCAAACCGGTTAAAAAACCCGTGGCTGTAATACCTGCGATTCCCGCTACAGCCGCAAATCAGACCAGCACACCTGACGCACTGCCAGCAGACCCGGCACCTGTTGCGGCGCCTGTCGCAGCACCGGTGCCAGTCATGATGGTGCAAAATCTGTATCACTATCGGCTGGTGAACTGACAGCCAGTTTGTCGATGCAGGCCACCTCCGTGTTCAGGCAATTGCCGCTCAGTTTCGAACCCCGCGAAGTTTTCAGTTTTTCGTCATACATCGGTGGCGACAATGAAATCGCGGTAGCTACGCTACGCCAGTGTGCCATCAGCGGCACTGGTGCAGAAAAACAGCTGTACCTGTGGTCAGGCGAAACCCTGGGCAAGAGTCATTTGTTACAGGCGGCGTGTAACCTGGCGGCAAAGCAGCAGGCAGCTGTATGCTATTTGCCGGCCGCTGAAATCATTGATCAGCCAGTACAGTTACTCGATGATCTTGAGCAGCTTGACCTGCTCTGCATTGATGATATCCAGTTGTTTGCCGGCAATGCCGCCTGGGAAGAAGCATTGTTTAATCTCATCAATCGTATTCGTGGCAGTGATTGCAAGCTGTTAATGAGCGCCAGTCTTGCACCTGAAAAGCTGCCGGTACGTCTGCCTGATTTGCGTTCGCGCCTGGTCTGGGGGCCGGTATTCCAGTTGCGCGAACTGGGTGATAGCCAGAAGCGCGAGGCGCTGACATTGCGCGCGCAAATGCGCGGGCTGGAATTACCAGAGAACGTCGCGGATTATTTGCTGCGGCATTATCCACGCGATCTGTTCGGCCTGTTCGAGCGGCTGGATAAACTCGATACCGCGGCGATGGCGCTGCAGCGCAAACTCACCATACCGTTTATCAAGACCGTTTTCAGCAGCGGCGACTAGCGCCACGGCTGTCAGGCATTGGTCTGGGTGGATTTTTCGGCACGCGCACTGAAGCGGGTAAACAGCAGGCTGCCGACAAAAAACATCAGGCCGGCAGTCACCAGGTAAAGGCCGAAATAGAGTGACTGGTCGGCGCTTGAATACCACACCCCGAGCACGAAATAAAATATCGCCAGGTACATCGACCACGCGTGGGTGTAGATCCGCGCATGCAGCAGGCCACGCAGCGGCAATAACAGCGGACCCACCTGCAGTACCAGCAGGAGAGATACCAGGTCGTGCTCGGTTTTCAGTATATGCCAGAGGGAAATACCGATCAGAAGTGCGAAATAACCCGCCAGTGTCAGCCAGCGGGCGACACTGATGCGCGCCAGGGTGTTCGGTTCAGACATGTCAGGCGCCAGCTTCGAGTTTGCGGGCAATCTCGGCAACCCGCCTGCCGATCGCGAGGCTGAGTGTGCGCTCTTCGTCGCTGAGTTTGCGCTCACCCATATCGTCAGTCAGCCGCGTTGCACCATAGGGTGTCCCACCTGACTCGGTAGTGAACAGCTCGGTTTCGGTGTAGGGCAGGCCGACCAGTAACATGCCGTGATGCAATAGCGGCAGCATCATGGTCAGCAAGGTGCTTTCCTGGCCGCCGTGCAGGCTGGTACTGGCGGAGAACACCGCGGCGGGTTTACCGACAAGTTTGCCCGACAGCCACAGCCGGCTGGTGCCATCGATAAAATATTTCATTGCGGCCGGCATATTGCCAAAATGCGTCGGGCAACCAAGGATCAGGCCGCTGCATTCGACCAGGTCATCATGGCTGGCAAACGGTGCGCCGGTGCTGGTTTCGCTGCCGGCACTGGCCTCACCCTTTGGTGCGACCGCCGGGACGGTCCTGACCCGCGCCTGCATACCGTCAATTTGCGCCACCCCGCGGGCGATGACATTGGCCATTTCGGCAATCGTGCCGCCGGGGCTGTAATACAGAACCAGGATGTCAGACATCAGAGAATTTCCAGTATGCGTTCAGGCGGTCGAGCAATAATCGCCTTGCCATTTTTGATTACAATGGGGCGCTCGATCAGGATGGGGTGGGCGATCATTGCGGCGATCAGGTCATCGCGACTGTGCTCGGGTCGGTCGAGCTGCAGCTCGGCATAGGCAGTCTCGTGGCTGCGCATCAGTTCCCGGGGCTCGAGGCCGAGCAGCTCGAGAATACGCACAAGTTCGCCCCTGTCTGGCGGTGTTGCCAGGTATTCGACGATCTCGATATTTTCACCCCGGTCTTCGAGCAGGGCCTTGCCCTGGCGGCATTTACTGCAGGCCGGGTTGAAATAAATTCGAACGTTTGAGGGCATGGAATGTCCAACCGCGAGGAAAATCATGTGGAAGCGAATTCTACAGCAATCAGGCAGGCTGCTCTAAATCAAAATGACAGCTTGACACTGGTGGCTGACATTGTTAGTTTTTGCCGCTACAATTTGCCAGAAATAATCATAAATCACAAATTCCTATACCTTTCCCAAATACTCGGAGAATCAAACAAATGCGTACACCTGCAAGACTGATTTCAGTTGCACTTCTCAGCCTTGGCTTGATGGCTGGATGTGCCACTACTAGTGAAGAAGAGCCCGTTGATGATGGCACCGTAGCAGCTGAACAGGCTATTGCAGAGGCCAAGGCTGCCAACAAGGAAGCCGCTGCTTCTGGCTATGAATGGCGTGACACCGGCGATCTTATCAAGAAGGCAGAAGAAGCCCTCGCTGCCGGTAACACTGATGAAGCCACTAAGCTCGCCAACCAGGCCCGCGACCAGGCACGTGCAGCGATTGCACAGGCCGAACTCGAAAACAAGAAATACCTCGATGGTCTGAGTGCGGCTGATCGTGCAGCGCTTGCGGGCTCGGCGTCCAGCCTGTCACAGGGCAGCAAAGGTGCAGCAGCCGGTAAAGTGACCAGCTACTCTGTACGCGGTGGCGACAGCCTGTGGACCATTTCAGGTAAAGATGAAGTTTATTCTAATCCTTACCAGTGGCCGCTGATCTACAAGACTAACCGCAGCCAGATCAAGGATGCTGACCTGATCCGTCCTGGCCAGGTATTTGATATTGACCAGAACGCTTCATCATCTGAGATCAATGCCGCAGTCAACCATGCCAAGACACGCGGTGCATGGTCGGTGGGCGATGTTGAACAGTCTGATCTGGACTACCTCAACAAGTAAGTAGCCAAAAAGCTAGTTAAAAAAGGCCCGTTTATCGGGCCTTTTTTTATTCCAGGGGATGTTTGCAGGCTGCGCATCGTCTTATACTTGGCATCGAACCGACCCCCGGGAGAGCGGTCGAAGCGTTAATATCAATCGTATAAGGCGAGTGAATATTGTGAGACAGTTAATAGCGTTTGCAGCCAGGGTTACAAGTGTATTGCTGCTTGTTTACACACAAGGGATACAGGCTGAAATCCGCGATCCCGACGAGTATTTCTTCAACCAGTCGCTGGGTGATTATTCCGAGGAACTCGAACTGGCGAAAGAGTCGGCCAAAAAAGGCCTGTTGATCATGTTCGTGCAGGATGATTGCCCGTTCTGTGCGCGGATGAAAGCCACCGTGCTCAACCAGTCGCAGGTGCAGGACTATTTCCAGGCAAATTTTTCAATATTCCATGTCGACATAGAAGGTGATATCGAGATTCGCGACTTGCAGGGCAATGCCATGAAGGAAAAAGACTTCGCATTCAAGGTGAATCGTGTGCGCGCTACACCGGTATTCATTTTCTATGATCTGAAAGGTGAGCAGCTGACGCGCTATACCGGGCCAACATCGGGTGTCGATGATTTTATGCTGCTGGGTAAATACGTGGTCGAAGACGAATACCGCAACCAGAGTTTTACACGTTACAAACAGAACCATAAAAAAAGCAACTGATAACTCATGACTGTAACGTTACGGGTGCGCAGTCGGGCAATTCAAAAAGACAACACATACCTTCGCCTGTCCAGCCCGGGGTGGTTGCTCATTGCATTGTTCTGGTGCAGTGCATTAATTGCTGATGATGCGCCACTGGCGGATGAAATCACCGGCGCTTTGCCTTCGCCTCTCAAGCTGTTACAGGCAATGACTATTGGCACCTCCGAGGTGCACCCGGACATCCTGGTTGCGCGCGCACGCCAGGCTCAGGCACAGGCGCAGATCCTGCGCGCCGAAAGCGCTTACGCGCTAGAGGCGGATATTAATCTCGAAGCGGCACGCATCGAACCTGCACCGAATGCGTTTGATAGTTCGCCCAACGATAACAAGGCAAGCCTGAACATACGCAAACCGCTGTATGATTTCGGTTACAGCAGTAGCCGGCTCGAAGCCGCGCAAACCGGTGTCGATGCAGAACAACTTGAATACCGCCATGCACTGGCACGGCAGCAGATTGCGATTTCGCGCAGCTTCTTCGATGCAGTTTTATCAGACATAAAATTTGCCTGGGACAATGAAGCCATGGCAATGTTATATGTTCGTGTAGACAAGATCCGTGATCGATATGACTTGAAGCAGGTGTCTGAGGTCGACTTGCTGAAAGCCGAAACGGATTATCAACAGTTACTCACCACCCGGCGCAACACCGAAATATTGCAGCGCATCAGCCGGGCGCAACTCGCCGAAACTATCAACCGGCCGGGCGAACTATCGGCAGATCTTGCAGCCCCGGAGCTTGATTTTAAAAATCTGCAATTGCCCGATCCGGAAGATTTGATTAAACGCGCGCTGGAAACAAATTTTGAACTGCGTGCACAGCTCAAGCGTGTTGCAGCGACTGCCGCTGAAATGGACGCTGCACGCAAGCAATCACGGCCGACCCTGGGTGCGGAAATTGAAGTCGCGGAATATTCCCGTGAGCTGCCATCACGCGAAGACTGGCGCGCGGCGATTAATCTTAAAATCCCGTTATACGAAAACGCGCTGGTGAAATCCGATATTGCTGACAAACGCGCACTCTGGTTGCAGCAGCAGGCGCAGCTATATCAAATGCAGTCTGATATTCGTCGCCAGGTATATGCCAACTGGATGTCGCTGAATGATTTTATAACGAAAGCATCTGAGCTAGAGACTGCTGCACAGGCAGCAGAACGCGCACTCGATAAAAGTCGCGGAGAATACGAGCTGGAATTGCGTACCGACTATGGTGATACCCTGGTCAATACTTCACGCGTGCGTTACGAGCAGGCCAGAAACAGGTTTGATATGATCATTGCAGCAATGCAGCTGGCAATGTTAATCGGTGAACCGCCGCGCAGTATTATCGAAAACGGTGTAGTGATACTTGATAACAGGACAACAGGTGAAGCCAATGCGAAACCCGATTAATGCACAGTGCCGGCATTTCATTATTGTCACTGCACTTGGTTTACTGTCACTCCAGGCGCAGGCGAAAGATGTGACTGCACAGCTCGACTGGGCCGAGCTGCATTATGCCAGTGTCCCGGTGGAAGGTTTTGTTGACAGCGTGTTGGTGCGTGAAGGCCAGCGCGTTAACAAGGGTGACAAACTGCTGCAACTGAATACCACGGTACTGTCAGCCAGTGTGAAACAGTCGCGTGCACGTGTTGCCGCGCTATCACCTGTGCTGGCTGATGCAAAACGCGAATACAACGATGCCAGTGCGCTTTACGAACAGACCGTGTTATCCGATGTTGAGTTGCAGCGCGCAAAAATGGGTTTCGATGTCGCCAGCGCAAAACATGATGAGGCCCAGGCAAAGCTGGCTGCAGACCTGGCATTGCTGGCGCGTGCGACGCAATATGCACCGTGGGATGCGTGGGTGATTGCGCGTAATGTCGAAACCGGTCAGGTCATCGTCGGCGATGAGCGCAGCAAGCCGCTGGTGGTCCTGGCACGTGCTGACAAACGCGTAGCACAGGCCATGGTTTCTGCAGACCTGCGCAGCCGACTAGCGCCGGGCCAGGTGCTCAGGCTGCGTTACCTTGATCAGACCTACGATGGTGTGATCCAGAGCATAGCAATGACCTCCGTGGGCAAGACCGACGATACCGGTTACCGCCTGCGGGTCGCGTTCACGGTGAGTCCGTCTCTGCCCTATACACCCGGTGATGTCGCGACCATTTCACTGCCGTGAATGATGCCCTCAAATGCCGCCGCTATTTCATTAGCGGTCGCGTGCAGGGGGTGTTCTATCGCGCCAGTGCACAGCGTTATGCCACTGAGTTAGCGCTTGCCGGCTGGGTGAGAAACCGGCGTGACGGCAGGGTGGAAGTGCTCGCCGTCGGCACCGAGGCACAGCACCGGGCGCTGAAAAACTGGCTCGAAATCGGCCCGACGTACGCAAAAGTGTCTAATATAGAGGTAATCGACGAAACCTTTGAACCACCCGTAACCGCGTTTGAAGTTCGGCCCACGTTATAAAAACAACAGTGTAAAACCAATGCTATGAGCGCAGTCATCGAAAAACATCATGAACGCAAGCTGGAACTGCCGGACATCCTCGACTGGCTTGAAGCCGATGCCATGGTGGACGCCGACAATTCAAAAATGTTGCGCACGCTTGCCGCCAATGGTGAGTATGATAAACAGCACCCGCTGGAAGTGATCGCCGAGCGCAACTGGAAAAACCAGAAAAACAATAAACCGCTCACGCTGGAAAACCTGACGTTGTGGTTTGCAGAGCGCACCAGCATTCCCTACGAGCGTATTGATCCGCTCAAGATAGAAGTATCCAAAGTCACCGCGGTGATGTCGTATGCCTACGCGGCACGTTTCAATGTGCTGCCGGTCAAGGTGACGGCCAGTACGATTACTGTTGCGACTGCGCAGCCGTTCCAGCGTGAATGGGAAAACGAACTCTCGCGCATCCATAAACAGAATTTCGAACTGGTGATTGCCAATCCCGATGACATTCGTCGTTACCTGCTCGAATTTTATTCGGTATCCAGGTCGGTGATCGGTGCGCAGGCAGAAAGCGATCCGGTGATTGGCAATCTGCAAAATCTCGAATCGATGATGGAACTCGGGCGTGCGGGCAAGCTCGACGCCAATGATCAGCACGTGGTAAATATTGTGGACTGGTTGTTGCAATATGCATTTGATCAGCGCGCCAGTGATATCCATCTCGAGCCCCGGCGCGACATGAGTAATGTGCGTTTCCGTATCGATGGCGTAATGCACGAGGTTTACCAGGTGCCCACACCGGTGATGGCCGCAGTATCAAGCCGCATCAAAATTCTCGGTCGCATGGATGTCGCCGAAAAACGTCGTCCGCAGGACGGCCGACTGAAAACCCGTACCTCTGAAGGCCAGGAAGTTGAATTGCGTTTGTCCACCATGCCGACGGCGTTCGGTGAAAAACTGGTGATGCGTATTTTCGATCCCGAAGTGCTGGTGAAAAATTTTGTCGAACTCGGTTTCAGCAACAGCGACGAAGAAATCTGGCGCGATATGATTAGACAACCGCACGGCATTATCCTGGTGACCGGCCCGACCGGTTCGGGCAAAACCACCACGCTGTATTCAACCCTGAAGCTGCTCGCCAAACCCGAAGTCAATGTCTGCACCATTGAAGACCCGATCGAACTGGTCGAGCCCTTGTTTAACCAGATGCAGGTTCAGAAAAATATTGATCTCGATTTCTCGTGCGGTGTGCGCACACTCATGCGGCAGGACCCGGACATCATTATGATCGGCGAAATACGCGACATGGAAACCGCGGAAATGGCGATCCAGGCCGCGCTGACAGGCCATCTTGTATTGTCCACGCTGCACACCAATGATGCCCCCGCGGCGATAACACGCCTGCTCGACATCGGGGTGCCACCTTACCTGGTGCAGTCATCCTTGCTTGGTATCATGGCGCAACGACTGGTGCGCACCCTGTGCCCGCACTGCAAACAGGCCACTACCATCAGTGATGACGACTGGAAGTTACTGGTCAAACCCTGGAAAGCCAGCAAGCCCGATACCGTATACAAACCTGTCGGTTGTCTCGAATGCCGCAACACCGGGTACATGGGGCGCATGGGGGTGTATGAAATGTTCAGTTTCTCGCAGGACATCCGCCGCCTGATCACCGACAATTCCGATATCAATGCACTGCGCAAGCAGGCGGTCAAAGACGGCCTGCGCCCGTTACGCCTGAGCGGCGCCAGCAAAGTCGCGCAGGGCCTGACCACGATGGAAGAAGTCATGCGCGTGGCACCGCCGCCACTGGATGCTTAAAAGATTTTTGCCACAGAAGGCACAGAGATCACAGGGGTAAAAACTTAAAAGCTTTATGCCGCAAAGTACGCAAAGGTCGCAAAGAAAGACGTTATTAAGGTTAATAAATATTATCTCCATACTCACCTATACATCAGGCGGATGCCTATGTTTCTCTAAGTAAAATTATTCGCGAATAACGTCACATTTCAAGCCTGGCAGAACTCAAAATAATAAATCGTTTTTTTTGCGACCTTAGCGTACTTTGCGGCGAGTTTTTTTTCTTGCTTTTACCCCTGTGATCTCTGTGCCCTCTGTGGCAAATGCCTTGTTTTATTGTATATATCACGATCTCACCACGCCTGACCCCGCGCATTTAGCCTCTGCCCATAATCCGGTATAATGCCCGGCTTGTTTCTAGAGGTCGCCATGAGTTACTACTTTTCCAAAATTGTTGATGATGCCTTCGATGACGCCATCGTGCGCGTCACCGATCAGCTGGCTACAAGCCGGCTTTGGTGTGCTGACCACGATTGATGTCAGCGCCACCATGAAGAAAAAGCTGGATGCCGATATGAACCGCTACACCATCCTCGGTGCCTGCAATCCGGGCTATGCCTGGCAGGCGCTGCAGGCGGAAGCCAAAATAGGCACCATGCTGCCGTGCAACGTGATTTTGCAGCAGCGCGATGACGGCAAGGTGGACGTGGCCGCGGTCGACCCGATTGCGTCGATGCAGGCGATCGAAAATCCCGCGCTGGGCGCGATCGCGACCGAGGTGCGGGAGAAACTGCAGGCGGTCATCGCAGGCCTGTGATATAAGGCTTTGCTGATATAGAGGTGTAAAGATGTCCCATCCCGAGGTGAAAGTGTATTCCAGTCGTTTTTGCGGTTACTGTGTAGCTGCGGAACGCCTGCTGACCAGCAAAGGTGTGAGCTACCAGCTGATCAAGGTCGATGAAGATCCGGCGATGTTCGATCACATGACCGAAATCACCGGCCGCCGCACCGTGCCGCAGATTTTTATCGGCGAGCACCACGTCGGCGGGTTCGATGACCTGTCCGCGATCAACCAGAGCGGTGAGCTTGATCTACTGCTCAAGCCCGAATCCTGAATCCTGAATATATATACAGAGCCGACCCCGTATGCATTATTTGCCCGTATTCATGAAAGTTACCAGCCGTCCCTGTCTCGTGGTCGGCGGTGGCGCCGTGGCTGCGCGCAAGGTGGCGTTGCTGAACAAGGCCGGTGCAAAGGTCAGCGTGGTTTCACCCGAGCTGTGCGAAGAGCTTGAAAAAAGCGCTCAGTCCGGGGGCTTCGAATACCACCCGCGCGGTTTCGAAGATGCTGATATACAGGGCAAAATCCTGGTGATCGCGGCGACCGATAACAAGGCGGTCAATCAGCGCGTGTCCGAACTTGCGCAGCAGCAGAATATCCCGGTGAACGTGGTCGATAACCAGCCGATGTGCAGTTTTATCGTGCCCTCGATTGTGGATCGCTCACCGATACAGATCGCGATATCCACCGGTGGCGCTTCCCCGGTACTGGCGCGGCTGATTCGCACCCGGCTCGAAGGCATGATACCCGCCGCCTACGGCAAGCTCGGCGGCCTGGTCGAAGGTTTTCGCGACAAGGTCAAGGCGGCCTTCCCCACGGTGGAAAAACGCCGTGTGTTCTGGGAAAACATACTCGAAGGCACGGTCGCCGAGCTGGTGTTTTCCGGCCATGAGAAAGAAGCGCGCAGCATGCTGCAGCAGGCCGTCGATGCGGCGGCTGAAATTCCTGATGTGCCCGGCGAAGTCTTCCTCGTCGGCGCCGGCCCGGGTGATCCCGATTTGCTCACGTTTCGCGCCCTGCGCCTGATGCAGCAGGCGGATGTGGTGGTCTACGACCGCCTGGTGTCACCGGCTATCATGGAGCTGGTGCGCCGCGATGCCGAGATTGTGTACGTCGGTAAAGAGCGCGACAAGCACACCATGCGCCAGGAAAACATCAACCAGTTGCTGGTGCGGCTGGCAAAAGAAGGCAAGCGCGTACTGCGCCTGAAGGGCGGTGACCCGTTCATTTTCGGTCGCGGCGGTGAAGAAATCGAAGAACTCGCGGCAGAAGGCATTGCCTTCCAGATCGTGCCCGGTATTACCGCCGCCAGCGGCTGTTCGAGCTATGCGGGTATTCCGCTGACACATCGCGATTACGCGCAGTCATGTGTGTTTGTCACCGGCCACCTGAAAGACGGCTCGGTCGATCTCAACTGGAAGGCGCTGGCGCATCCCAACCAGACCGTGGTGTTCTACATGGGGCTGCACGGCGCACCGACTTTGTGCAGGGAAATGGTCGCACACGGTCTGCCGGCATCGACCCCGGTGGCGCTGGTCGAACAGGGCACCACGCCACAGCAACGCGTATTCACCGCCACGCTGGATACCCTGCTCGATGTTATTGCCGCGCAGGATATCAAACCACCGACGCTGATTATTGTCGGTGATGTGGTTAAGCTGCACGATAAACTCAAGTGGGTAGAAGAGCACCACGATGATACGGCCGAAGGTGTGTTTGCCTACGCCGATAAATAACCGGACCGGGGATGAACCAAACACAAAGTCACGCTGTCGAACCGGCCACTGAGCCGACGCTATTGATACTAAACAAAGCCAAGATCAATCACATCATGACAATGCATACAATTTTAGCCAGACACATCGCAAACATTATTCTGATCACGCTCCTCGGGGCTGGCGCGCAGGCCGCTGCCGAAACCCTGTACGTGAGTGATGAGCTTACGGTGCCAATTCGCAGCGGCGCCACCACGCAGCATCGCATCCTGGGGTTTCTCACCAGCGGCACCGTGCTCGATGTACAGGAAACCAGCGACGACGGTGAATTTCACCGGGTCAATGCTGCAGGCAAAGAAGGCTGGGTCAAGGCCGAATTTTCGATGAAATCACCCAGTGCACGCTCGCAGTTGCCGCGGTTGAACAAGCGCATCGAATCGCTCAAGGCTGACATCAAGCAGGAAAAAGCCACCATTGCCGAACTCAATGCAAAGATCAGGCAGTTAGAAGCAGACTCTCGTTCGCTGGAGAAAAACCGCGACGGACTGTCTGATTCACTCGAAAAACTCAAACAGGTTGCCGCACGACCGGTCGCGATTGCACAGCAGAACAAGCAGCTGGAGCAGCAGCTCAATAAAGTCACCAGCGAGCTCACACTGATACAGGAAGAAAATGAGCACCTCGGTGATCGTAATATCAAGGAATGGTTTCTGATTGGTGGCGGGGTGTCACTCGCCAGCCTGTTGTTCGGCCTGGTCATTCCCAATATCAAGTGGCGCCGCAAACGCGACAGCTGGGGCAGCGGGTTCTGATCGCACAGAAACTATCTGTAAAAACGCTCCGTGTTCGGGGCGTTTTTGTTTTGAGGCCATGATGCGCTGCGTACTGTGATTAAACACGATACCGGCATCAGGCCGCTGATCTTGTCGTTGAATGCGCTGCGGGCAAGCGGATTTTGCAAGACATTGGCTTAGCTGCTAAGGTATTTGGCACTTGTCTGAAAAATATCTGCTGGTTCAATGCTCGAAAAATATCTGGCAGGATGAGGGGGGAAATTACATGGGAACCTCAAGCCGTATAGCGCACTATCCACGTGCGCAATGGCTCGAGAGCTATGCGGCAATACGTAATGCATCGCTCGCGATTTGTGCGCCGCTGGAAGTCGAGGACAGCTGCATCCAGACCATGCCCGATGTGAGCCCGCCCAAATGGCATCTCGCGCACACCAGCTGGTTTTTCGAAACGTTTTTACTGTTGCCATACGCACATCATTACAAAGCGTATCACCCGGCATACGATTACCTGTTCAATTCCTATTACCTGACGCATGGCCAGCCATATCCGCGTGCACAACGCGGCCTGCTGTCGCGCCCCGGCTTGCGCGAGATTCTCGACTATCGTGCGGTAATTGATGATGCCATGCAGGATTTAATTACGCGGCTCGATGAACAGCGCTTTGTTGAATTCGCGTTTCTGCTGGAGCTCGGGCTCAACCACGAGCAACAGCACCAGGAACTTCTGTACACCGATATCAAGCACATACTCGCGCACAACCCAATGCGGCCTGGCTACATTGAAGCGGGTCCACGCGGCCGTATACCAGGGCTGGATAGTCACGCGCCGGTTCCACCAGGCTGGTTGCAGATGCCCGGTGGCATTATCGAGGTGGGCGATGCGGCAGGCGGTTTTGCCTATGACAACGAAGGCCCGCGGCACCGCGTGCTGTTGCAGGATTTTTCACTGGCGAAGCGGCTGGTCACCAATGCCGAGTATCTCGCGTTTATCAATGACGGCGGTTACCAGCGCCCGGAATTCTGGCTGTCTGAAGGCTGGAGCGCCAGCCAGCAGCACGGCTGGTCAGCGCCGTTATACTGGGAGCACCACGGCACTGACTGGACGCAATTCGGTTTTTGGGGCATGCAGGCGATCGAGCCGAACGCCGCCGTGTGCCACGTGAGTTTTTACGAGGCCGATGCTTATGCGCGCTGGGCAGGCAAGCGTCTGCCCACCGAGTTCGAGTGGGAACATGTCGCCAGCGGGCAGGCCATCGCGGGAAACTTGCGCGAGCAGGGCGCATTGCAAACCCGGCCGGCGCAATCGGCTGAGATGACCCAGCTATACGGTGATGCCTGGGAATGGACCGCGAGCCCGTACGGCCCGTATCCCGGTTACCGGCCGGCAGCAGGTTCGATCGGTGAGTACAACGGCAAATTTATGTGCAGCCAGATGGTGCTGCGCGGTGGCTCGTTTGCCACGCCGCAGGCGCATATTCGCGCCAGTTATCGCAATTTCTTTTATCCTGCTGACCGCTGGCAATTCAGCGGTATTCGACTCGCGGAGGACGCATGAATATCGCAGCAAAAACCGCTGTACGGTTTTACGATTACGCACCGGAACAGAGTGATTTTCTCAGTGATGTGCTGGCCGGCCTGGCGCGATCGCCGAAGCAGATCGCACCCAAATACTTTTACGACCAGCGCGGCTCAGAGCTGTTCGACGAAATCTGCAAACAGCCGGAATACTACCCCACGCGCACAGAAATCGGCATTTTGCAGCACAACGCGCATGACATCGCGCGGGCTATCGGGCCGGATTGCGTGCTGGTCGAACTCGGCAGCGGCGCCAGTGAAAAAGTCCGCCTGCTGTTCGATGCGCTGTCACCTGCGCGCTACCTGGGGGTGGATATATCGAAAGAGTTTTTATTAACATCCACACGACGCCTGGCGCAGGATTATCCCGAACTGGAAGTGCATGCGGTGTGTGCCGATTTTTCGCAACAGCTTGAACTGCCGAGTCAAAACACGCACGGCCGCATGGTGGCTTTTTTCCCGGGATCCAGCATTGGTAATTTTGAACCCGAAGATGCCGTGACGTTTCTGCGCCAGGTGGCCGACTGTGTCGGTTCGGGCGGACAGTTACTGATTGGTGTTGATCTGAAGAAAAACATCGACACCCTGAATCGTGCCTACAATGATGCCGCAGGCGTCACCGCACAGTTCAACCTCAACCTGCTGCGGCGCATGCAAACCGAGCTGGATGCTGATCTTGATCCAGCCGCATTCTCGCATCATGCGTTTTTCAATAGCGCCCGCGGGCGTATCGAAATGCACCTGGTGAGCGAACGCGCACAGGCAATGGTGCTGGCTGACGAGGTCATCGAATTCGCCGGGCAGGAAAGCATACACACCGAAAGCTCCTACAAATACCAGCTGGATGAATTTGCCGCACTGGCCGGGCGTGCCGGTTTTAGCGTCGAGCGTGTCTGGACCGATGCAGAGTCTTTGTTCAGCGTGCAGTTACTCAGCGTCAGCTGAACCAGATCAGCCACGCCCCGTGGCGTCCAGCTTCTCGCATAAATATTTCTATTCAGGCATAGAAAAATCCAGCCGTCTAGCCCGTTGAATCCATAGTGAAAACCACATGGAAGCTGCATAGTACGCGTCCCTGCGAAAGGTGCATTGCCCGGTGTTGCGGATGAATGTCGAAGTCTACCAGGCCATGATCAAGGCCTGGAACGGCACCAGGTTCAACATTCCGGTGACTTACTACCAGTACGCTAATGTCAGTAGCCAATGGCAAGAGCGGTAAACAGGCGGGTCTTGATAGTCAGATTATTCGCGCGAAGAGACTGAAAGAAATTGCGTCGAAGTAATTTTGAACAGGTGATGTAAGATTCAAAAAGCCCGGCCATACCGGGCTTTTTTTGTCTGTATGTTTTTCATCCTGTGCTGTTTTTACGAAGGTTCTAGTTTTTTGATATATACACACTAACTACCATATCGGCAGGCTTCAATCGTTCGTGAATAATTCTGACGGGGATGAGGGTTTGAAGAACTTATAACCTGCTAACATTGATGGTGATGTTGTCTACAAGCAAGATCCTTCGCAGTAGCAACACTGGAATATCCCGCTAGCAAATTTCAAAAATCCGCCAAATCGCCTCCAAATATCACGAATCTATAACAGCCCGATAACATTTCAATAACATCTGCGATATAGCCTGTATGTCCACGAACTAAGCGTAATACACTCGGTCACTCAATCGGTAGTGATTATTCACCAGTGGAGATAAGCAATGAGTTTAATGACTAAAACAACAGGTGCAGCCCTCGCTATAGCGGCGGCAAGCCTGGTCGGGTGTGCGGGTTATGGTACTTCTGACAAAACAGCCAGCGCTGCTAAAGACGTGCATTGTTACGGCGTCAATAAATGCAAAGGCCACAACGACTGTAAAACTGCTGATAATGCCTGTAAGGGTCACGCTTCGTGTAAAGGCCATGGCTTTATCAGCATGTCTGCCAGCGCGTGTGATCATGTTGGCGGTAAAGTTGGTTCTTAACAATTCACGTAAATCATATTAGGAGATCTATCAATGTTTGATTCTAA
>CAWKAL010000008.1:0-16844 GCA_963847575.1 uncultured Gammaproteobacteria bacterium | reverse complement strand
CATCGGTAAAGACACGACGATCATCAATTCCTACGTAATGGGAAATGATTTTTACCAGGACCTCGACGAAATGGGCCAGGCGCATTCGATGGCGATGGGTATTGGCGAACGCTGTTATTTAAGCAATTGCGTGGTCGATAAAAATTGCCATATCGGAAACGATGTTACTGTCCGTGGTGGCAGTCACCTGGCCGATTCCAACCACGACCTTTACTCGGTTAAACATGGCATCGTGGTGATAAAAAAAGGCGCTGTCATTGCCGACGGTTTTAGCATTTAGCAAGTTCAGTAATAACCTGTACTAATCACCTGACAATAATAAATAATGGATTAACTATTTTTGCGTTCAGCAATGGTCGCTGAACGCGACAAGGGTGAATGGCGGAGAGAGAGGGATTTGAACCCTCGGAACTACAAGTAGTTCACCTGATTTCGAGTCAGGCCCATTCGGCCGCTCTGGCATCTCTCCGAAACGTGCTGGTCGAAAGTGCGGGCTGTGTTGCCCGGTATTACTGCTCGACTGGGGTAAGCGATATTAAAGCCCTGGCCGGCGATTGCATAGGCCATAGCAAAAATCTGGCCGCACCATACCATTTATACGCCGCTGTGTAATGTCCAATGGCGGGTTTTATTGAAGTCAGTGAGATTGCGTCGCGCCTACTGGTTATGCCATGCCCAGCCGGGTTGAAAGCTGTTGTGCTGTCTGCTTAAGATCATCAATCCATTCATCGCGGCGGCGCTCGATCGGCGCTGAAATAGAAAGCCCGGCCTCGATCAGGCCGTTGTTGTCATGCAACAGCACACCGATACAACCAACGCCGGTCTCGGCCTCTTCATCGTCATAAGCAAACCCCGCGCGTACGCAGCCCGAGACATGGCCGACCAGCTCTTCTTCATCAACCAGGCTGTAGCGTGTGTAGCCCGGCAGACCGGTGCGACGTGCATATTCACGGCAGGCGGTTTCGCCGGCTTCGCCCAGCATGAGCTTGCCCACCGCGGTGACGTGCAACGGTGCGCGGCTGCCAATGCGCTGTTCGACCCGCATCATGCGGTCCGGCAAGGCGCGATCGAGGTAGACCACTTCATCGCCCTGGCGCACGGTCAGATTCACGGTTTCGCCGATCTTGTCACGCAGTGTTTCCATCAATGGCTGTGCCTCGCGGCGCAGGTCCTGGTGGGTAGACACCCGGCTGCCAAGTTGTAGCAGGTGGATCCCCAGCCGGTAATGATTGCCCTCGCGCGCCACCAGCCCGTTTTCGATCGCCGCGGCGAGAATGCGAAACGCGGTGGAGGGGTGCAGGCCGGTCTCGGCGGCGAGAATTTTCAGCGAGGCCGGGTCACGGTTGCGCGCGATCGCATCGAGCAGCGCGGTGAGGCGGTCAATGACCTGGATAGAGCCGGGTTCGGATGTTGTCATATTTCGTATCGTGAAATCGATTGCATATTGCGAAATTATAGTCCAGGACGTAGAGTATACGCAACATCCATTTACTGCGTCTTTCAGGAGACTTGATATGAGTACTGCCAGCCAGCCCGTTGCCGCCATTGCTGACTTTCGCGATGGTATTCAATATTTCGCCGAGCCATGGGTCGGTGCTGACAAACTCGCTGCGTACCCCGTCATTGCCGAGGGTGGCGCCGCGATTGCCGATGCCGCTGATCCGGCCGCGGTATTTCAGACCCTGCAGGCCGCCGATGCACTGCGTTACCTGACGCTGCAAATCTGCGGCAGCAAGGCCTCGGGCCATCCGGGCGGCTATGCCTCGTCTGCCGAAGCCCATGCTGCGCTGATGATGCTGGGTCACAAACACATCGTCACCGAAGTCGGCCATCATGCGCCGGGTTTCTATAGCGCGATGTTTCTCGACGGCTCGTTGAAGTCAATGAATATCCATACTGTATCCGAGCTGCGCGCGCGGTTTCGCGAACGCCATGGCCTGCTCGGGCATTTGTCCGGCGCCATCCCCGGCCTGCTGTCACCGGCGGGACCCCTGGGGCAGGGCGAACATTTCGCCATGGGCGGTGCGCTGCTAAATCCCGGCACCCTGTTCCCGGTCACCATCGGTGACGGCGGCCTCGGTGAGCCCTACATCATGTCGGCCTTCATGCATTTCAAAACCGCGTTCCCGCAGGTCACCAACTTCCTGCCGACACTGATCTGGAACGGCTATAGCCAGGAACACCATTCGATGGTGTCGCTGATGTCCAACGCAGACATGACCAACTACTGGAAAGCGCACGGCTTTGCCGACGTGGTACTGGTGGATGCGAAAGAATTTGACGACGCCGGCCAGGACGGTGCCTATGTTGACAGCACCCGCTTCTCGCAGCAGCAACGCCTTGCGTTCCAGGCTGCAGTACTCGCGGGCATCGACCGCGCGGCAAAACAGGCGCTGTCGGGTACACTGACTGCATTCATTATCAAGCAGCTCAAGGGCGCAGGCGTGCACGCAGTTGGTGCCAAGGCGCACAACCTGTATCCGGCGGATTCGCTGGATGCGGAACACATGATCAGCGCGCTCAAACGCCGCGCGCTGCACGCCGATGCCTGGCAGCTGGTGCGCACTAACCTGTCGCGCGCCGGTGGCGGTCCTGCTGCCAAAACCGTAGCGACCGAACGTGAACGCGAAGTCGCGGACCTGGGTGCATTACCGCTGAAGGAATTCCCGCTGGGTGAAAACGCGGTACCGGCCACTGCTTTCGGTGCACTCGCGGCTGCCGTCGGTCAACGCGATCCGCACTTCATCGTGACCAATGCCGACGGTAACGAAGCTTCGGCAATGAAAAACATTAACGATGCGCTGAAGATTCGTCATCCCACCACCGATGCGCTCTATAACCAGTCGCCCAACGGCCAGGTCTACGAACCGCTTGAACGAAGATGCCTGCGCCGGTCTTGCCGCTGCAATTGCATTGTTTGGCGGTCGCTCGCTGTGGTTGTCCTACGAGAGCTTTGCCATCAACGGCTGGCCGATCGTGCAGACCGTGAGCCAGGCGATGGCCGAACTGCGCCGTAAAACACCGTCGCAGGTGAACATGTTCACCGCCGGTGCGCTGGAGCAGGGACGTAACGGCTGGACCCATCAGCGCCCGGAAATAGAAGCCTATTGCGCAGCGATGATGCGCAACGGCAATCATTTCCCGCTGTTCCCGTGTGACGCCAACATGATCCAGGCGGCCTACGACTGGGCGCTGGGTACGCACAACAAGTCGATTGCGATATTTGCATCGAAAACTGCAATGCCGGTGTACACCACGCTGGCACAGGCAAAACAGGCGGTTGAAGACGGCGCTATCAGCCTGTACGAAACCGCGGCAAGTGATGGTTCGCTGGTAGTACTGGCAGTCGCCGGCGACATGGTGATGCTGCCGACCTTCAGCGCGCGTGATGCGCTGGAAAAAGCCGGTGCGCGTGTACGCATCGTCAGCATCGCCAGCCCGCGTCGACTCTACCGCGCCAGTGATGTGAGCTGGAACAGTGTCAGCGAACCCGATGGCAAGTTCATGAACGACGTCGATTTCAGCGCACTGTTCGGCGGTGATGCACTGCTTGCCATCAGCGGCGGCCCGAGCGCGGTGCTCGAACCGGTGATGTTGCGCAGCAGTTGCAAACGCGACGCACTGTGCTGGCAGCGCGGTGAAACCGTTGCCGCAGCCAGCGAGCTGATGAGTTTCAACGGTGTCGATGCTGCCGCCATTGCAGCACGCGCGAAGCAGTTGCTGGGTTTGTAATTGTCAGTCACGGGTCTGGCCCGGGACATCGCCGCTACAAAGCGGCGATGTCCCGTTAATAATGGCCCGGTAATATTTTTTGAGGTGTAACAAATGGCCGAAACAAAACTGGTAGTACTCGACGACGATCCCACCGGCTCGCAGACCGTGCACAGTTGTTTGTTGCTCATGCGCTGGGACGTGGACACCTTGTACGAAGCCTTGCAGGACGAAGCGCCGTTATTTTTCGTGCTCACCAACACCCGCGGCATGAATGCACAACGCGCCGCCGATATTACCCGCGAGGTGTGTCACAACCTGAAACAGGCACTGGCACGCATGGCAGGGCAGGGCCGTGAGATCGAACCAATTATTATCAGCCGCTCGGATTCAACCCTGCGCGGGCATTACCCGGTCGAGACCGATGTTATCGCTGAAGAACTCGGCCCGTTCGATGCACACTTTCTGATCCCGGCGTTTATCGAAGGCGGGCGCATCACCCGCGATGCGGTGCACTACCTGCTGGTCGATGACAAACCCGTGCCGGTGAACGAAACCGAGTTCGCCCGCGATTCAGTGTTCGGCTATAAACACGCGTTTCTGCCGGACTATATCGAAGAAAAAACCCGTGGCCGGATTCGCGCCGACCAGGTCGAACGTTTCAGTCTTGCAGATGTGCGCAACGGCTGTCTCGATCGTTTGCTCGCACTCACAGGCAATGTGGCCTGTGCGGTAGATGCCGAATCATTCGATGACCTGCATGCATTTGCACAGGATTTAAATGCAGCCGCACGCCAGGGCAAACGTTTTTTGTGTCGCAGCGCCGCCGGTATTGTCAGTGCGCTGGCCGCACTGCCACCGCAACCGATTGCTGCGACTGACATGCGCCAGTATGTTCGCAACGGTCGACCCGGTGCAGTCGTCGTTGGTTCGCACGTCAGTAAAACCACGCGCCAGTTGCAGCAGTTATTGAAACAGCCCGATGTTGCACCGGTCGAAGTCGATGTTTCGCGCTTGCAAAAAGAGTCGAGCTTGCAGTTGAAAGAAGTAACAGAACGCATCAGGGATGTTCATACGCAGGGACAAACACCGGTGATATTCACCAGTCGTAAAGAACTCACATTCGACGATGAACAGACACGCCTGGCGTTCGGTGAACAGCGTGTCCACTTTTCTGATGGATGTGGTGCACCTGTTGCCGCGCGACATTGGTTTCCTGATCAGCAAGGGCGGTATTACATCCAATGATGTGCTGTCACAGGGATTATGTTTACGCACCGCGCGCGTACTGGGACAAATTTTGCCGGGCTGTTCGGTGGTGCGTTGTCCCGAGGATCATGCACAGTTTCCACTGCTGCCGGTGGTGATTTTTCCCGGCAATGTCGGCGATGACAATGCGCTGGCAACAGCGTGTCGGCGACTGGCAGGACCGGTCAGCGCACAGCTAAAGCAGGCTGGCGGCTAAAACAAAAACCCGGCACTAAGCCGGTTTTTTTATCTGGCGGAGAGAGAGGGATTATTCCGGACGTCCTGTCCTCCACCCTCGCTTTCGCTCGGGCCGCACTGCGTGCGTTCAAATTCGCTCCCGGCGAATTTGTCGAACCGAGGGTTCAAATCAAATCCTTTCTCCCCACCAAATAAAAAAGCCCCACACGGGGGCTTTATTTTATTTGGCGGAGAGAAGGGATTCGAACCCTTGATACGTTTGACCGTATACACACTTTCCAGGCGTGCTCCTTCAACCACTCGGACACCTCTCCAGATATTCATTAACTGTGTGCAGCTGTTTAACAATAGTGTTTACAGTTGCACAGCGGAGCACGCGGCGTGCTCGTTACTCGGTGCGTCCTGCACCTCGCCCTGCGGGCCAGCTCAAAAGCGAGCTGTTCAAATTCGCTCCCGGCGAATTTAGTCAACCACTCGGACACCTCTCCAGATACTTCAACTTATCCTGCTGTTAAACATGTTGCTGATGTTCGACAGCGGAGCACGCGGCGTGCTCGTTACTCGGTGCGTCCTGCACCTCGCCCTGCGGGCCAGCTCACTGCGTTCGCTGTTCTGATTTGCTCCGGGCAAATTAGTCAACCACTCGGACACCTCTCAAAAAGCGAGCTGTTCAGATTCGCTCCCGGCGAATTTAGTCAACCACTCGGACACCTCTCCAGAATTTTTAATTATATCCTGCTGCTGCAACCATCACGCTGCGCAACAGCGGCGCAAGGTTACGTGAGTTGCATAACCTTTGCAATTTAATGCTGATCTGTGAATGACTATTCTGCTTCGGCGTAGAGCCGCTCGAGAATGTCCCGCGCGCCGCGCGCGAGCAGGTCGTCGGCGAGTGTCTGTCCCAGGCTGACAGCTTCACTGCGATGGCCGCTGATTTCACCGCGCACGATCTCGCTGCCGTCGGGTTCGCCGACCAGTGCGCGCAGGTGCAGGGTGTCGCCGTCGAGCGTGGCGAAGCTGGCGATCGGCACCTGGCAGCCGCCCTGCAGGCGGTGGTTGAGGGCGCGCTCGGCGCTGACGCGGTCATGGGTGTCGCGTATCGTTGAGGCTGGCGATCATCGCCAGGGTCTCGCTGTCGCCTTCGCGGGCTTCGAGGCCGATCGCGCCCTGGCCGACCGCGGGCAGCATGCACGGCCGAATCGATGCGCTGGCGAATGCGCTCTGCCATGTCCAGCCGGATCAGGCCGGCGCAGGCCAGCACGATGGCGTCGTACTCGCCGTTATCGAGCTTGCCCAGGCGGGTGTTGACGTTGCCGCGCAGGTCCCTGATCACCAGGTCGGGGCGGCGGCTCAGTAGCTGGCAACGCCGGCGCAGGCTGCTGGTGCCGACCACCGCGCCCTGGGGCAGCTCGTCAAGCGTTGCGTACTGGTTGGAAACAAAGGCATCGCAGGGCTCTTCGCGCTCGCATGATGGTGGCCAGGAACAGGCCCTGCAGGGAATTCCATCGGCACGTCCTTGATCGAATGCGCCGCGATATCGGCATTGCCTTCGAGCATGCCCTGTTCCAGCTCCTTGACGAACAGGCCCTTGCCGCCGATTTTGGCCAGCGGGGTGTCGAGGATCTTGTCGCCCTGGGTGCTCATGGTCAACAGTTCGACCTCTGAGCCCGGGATGATTTGCCTGCAACCGGCTTTTCACATGCTCGGCCTGCCACAGGGCGAGCGGGCTCTTGCGGGTGGCGATGCGAATCAGGTCTTTCATCTGGCGGTGTCGGTGGCAAAATGGGCGGCCATTATAACCGTTGAACCTGCCCGGGCATACTGACGCCAATGAGTAAATCAAAGTCTCTGATCGAACGCGACCTCGCCGTGGTGTGGCATCCCTGCACCCAGATGAAAGACCACGAAACCCTGCCGCTGATCCCGATCCGGCGCGGGCAGGGCGTGTGGCTGGAAGATTTTGACGGCAAACGCTATATCGATGCGATCAGTTCGTGGTGGGTCAACCTGTTCGGCCACGCCAACCCGCGGATTTCGGACGCGGTCAAGCTGCAGCTCGATGAGCTCGAACACGTGCTGCTGGCCGGGTTTAGCCACGAACCGGTGGTCGAACTCTCCGAGCGCCTGGTGCAGGTGACACCGCCCGGCCTGGTGCGCTGTTTTTATGCCGACAACGGTTCCTCCGCGGTGGAAGTCGCACTGAAAATGAGTTTCCACTACTGGAAAAACACCGGCCAGCCGAACAAGACGCGTTATATCAATCTGGCCAACAGCTACCACGGCGAAACCCTGGGCGCGCTCGCGGTCGGCGATGTCAGCCTGTACAAGAGCACCTACCAGCCGTTGTTGCTGGAGCCCATCACCGTGCCATCGCCGGATTGCTATTACAGGGAAGCGGGTGAAAGCTGCGCCGATTATTCACGCCGCATGTTCGCCCACATGGAGCGCACCCTCGAACAGCACGCGCACGAAACCTGCGCGGTGATCGTCGAACCGCTGGTGCAGTGCGCCGGCAATATGCGCATGTACGACCCGGTGTATCTCAGCCTGCTGCGCGAGGCCTGTGATCGCCACGGCGTGCACCTGATCGCCGATGAAATCGCGGTCGGCTTTGGTCGCACCGGCACCCTGTTCGCCTGCGAGCAGGCGGCTATCACACCCGACTTCATGTGCCTGTCGAAAGGCCTCACCGGCGGTTACCTGCCGTTGTCGGTAGTGCTCACCACCGCGCAGGTGTACGACGCGTTTTATGATGATTATGAAAACCTGACCGCGTTCCTGCATTCGCATTCCTACACCGGCAACCCGCTGGCCTGCGCCGCGGCGATTGCGACGCTGAAGATTTTTGAACGCGACGATGTGCTTGGCCGTAACCGCGAACTCGCCGCCTGCATGCAACAACTGAGTGCGCCGCTGGCGGAGCACGCGCATGTCGCCGAAGTGCGCCAGCGCGGCATGATCGTGGCGCTGGAAATGGTGCAGGACAAGGCCACGCGCCAGCCGTATCCCGTGGCAGCAGCGCCGCGGTCTGCGTCTGTACCGACATGCGCTCGAACGCGGTGTGTTGCTGCGACCGCTGGGCAACGTGGTGTATTTCATGCCGCCCTATGTAATCAACGAGGCTGAAATCAAATGTATGATCGAGGTCGCGGCAGAAGGCATTGAAATTGCGACGCGTTGAACTCATTAATGATATCTGCGGGCTTCATGTATAATGCCGCGCTTATGGTGACCTGTTCCGGTCCCCTCGCGACGAGAAACCGCGAACTCCGCCAGGCCCGGAAGGGAGCAACGGTAGTGGCGTATCGGGTGCCGGGGTGTGGCTGGGACGGGTTACCACCTAATTTTCAAGTGAAAAATGAAAAGTGAACAATGAAAAATGGAAAGCCGGCACTTTTCGTTGTCACTCGTACCGCATCACTTCTCAGGATAGAATGAATACGTTCGATTTTCGCGGGGTGATTAAACAATGAGTTACGAGGTGCTGGCACGTAAGTGGCGGCCGGCCAATTTTTCCGAACTGGTCGGGCAGGAGCACGTGCAGCGTGCGCTGGTCAATGCGCTCGATGAAAATCGCCTGCACCACGCCTATCTGTTTACCGGCACCCGCGGTGTTGGCAAAACCACCATCGCGCGCATCTTCGCCAAGTCACTCAACTGCGAAACCGGTGTCACCTCGAAACCCTGCGGTGAATGCTCGGCCTGTCGTGAAATCGCCGAAGGCCGTTTTGTTGATCTGATCGAAGTCGATGCCGCGTCACGCACCGGCGTGGATGATACCCGCGAGCTGCTCGAAAACGTGCAATACGCACCCACCCGCGGGCGCTACAAGGTGTATCTCATCGACGAGGTGCACATGTTTTCCAAAAGCAGTTTCAATGCACTGCTCAAAACCCTGGAAGAACCGCCGCCGCACGTCAAGTTTTTGCTCGCCACCACCGACCCGCAAAAACTGCCGGTCACCATCCTGTCGCGCTGTTTGCAGTTCAATCTCAAGCGCATGCCGGTGAGCATGATCATTGCGCACCTGCAGCATATTCTGCAGACCGACAAGGTCAGGCATGATCTCGCCGCATTACAGCTGCTGGCCGAAGGTGCCGACGGCAGCATGCGTGATGGCCTCAGCCTGCTCGACCAGGCGCTGGCGTTCGGTGCTGGTGAAGTGCGCGAGCAGGACGTGCGCGACATGCTCGGTTCGATTTCGCGTGATCGCATCCTGGCGATTGTGCGTGCGCTGTTTGCCGGTGATGCCGCAGTTGTGCTCAGCGAAGTCGACCGGCTCGGCGAGCTGACACCGGATTTTGAAAATGTACTCGCCGAATTACTCAGCCTGTTGCACCACATGGCGCTGGCCAAAACCGTGCCCGAAGTGCTCGATGAATATGTCAGTGCGCGCGATGAACTGATCGCCCTGTCGGCCGAGGCCAGTGCCGAGGACATCCAGCTGTTTTACCAGATCGGCCTGATCGGACGCCGCGACCTGCCGCTGGCGCCGGATATGCGCAGCGGCTTTGAAATGGTACTGCTGCGTATGCTGGCGTTTCGTCCGGCGCAGGCGTCGAACCTGGTGGGGTCGGCAACGGGGCCAGCTCAATCAGCCGCGCCACAGCCGCGCGCGGCAACACCAGCGCCCGCGGTGAAAACACCTGCAGCCAGGCAAAAATCGCAGGCCACTGACGCAGCGCCGCAGCAACAACCGGCAGCCACAACCGATCGCGTTGCAGAGCAGCCTGCGACACCACGCGTAGACGGTGACTGGGCGCAGATTATGCAGCAGCTCGCTATCAGCGGCATGGTCAAACAGCTCGCGGCAAACTGCGTATTGCACAAGCGTGAAGGCAATATCATTGTGCTGGCGCTTGATTCACGCTACAAACAATTGCGCAATCCCAAGGCGGAAAAACGCATCCAGAGTGCGCTGTCAGAATATTATGATGCAGAAATTACCCTGCAGATAGAGCTCGCCGAACAGCAGACGCTGCCGGTGGAAACCCCGGCACAAACCGGCGCGCGCGAACGCGATGAGCGCCAGCAGCAGGCCGAAAACACGATTGAAAACGATGGTTTTGTACAGATGATGAAAAAAACCATGAATGCAGAAATTATTCCCGGCTCGGTAAAGCCGGTTGAATCTGATACCTGAAAAAAGTAAGAGGTGATGTTATGAAAGGTGCAATGGGTAACCTGATGAAGCAGGCGCAAAAAATGCAGGAAGACATGCAAAAGGCGCAGGCGGAAATTGCCAGCATGGAAGTCGAAGGCCAGAGCGGCGGCGGCATGGTAAAAGTGATCATGAATGGCCGCCACGAACTGCGCAGCGTTTCACTGGATGACAGCCTGATGAGCGACGACAAGGAAATGATCGAAGACCTGCTAGCGGCAGCGGTAAACGACGCCGTACGTAAAATCGAACAGGAAAGTGCAAACCGCATGTCAGGCGTAACTGCAGGCATGAATCTACCAGGCGGAATGAAACTACCATTCTAGGATTTAGTTATCCACAGATGAACACAGATAAACGCAGATATGACAGCTCTATCAGTCATGTTTAATTTTTCATTTTTCATTATTCATTATTCATTATTAATTATTAATTATTCATTGCTTCTATAAATGTCTCCGTTACTACAACAACTGATCGACGCGTTAAAGTGCCTGCCCGGCGTCGGGCCAAAGTCCGCGCAACGCATGGCGTTTCATTTGCTGGAACGTGACAGAAGCGGTGCAACACGCCTGTCGCAGGCGCTGGTGTCCGCGGTTGAAAACATAGGGCATTGCACTGTCTGCCGCACTTTAAGTGAAACGGATGTGTGTGAAATATGCGCCAGCCATTCGCGTGATGACAGTGTGTTGTGCGTGGTCGAAACCCCGGTTGATGTAATCGCTATCGAACATCTCGGGGATTTTCGCGGTAAGTATTTTGTGTTGATGGGGCATTTGTCGCCGCTCGATGGAATTGGTCCGGTCGAGCTTGGGCTGGACAAACTCGAACAACGCCTGGCGAGCGGTGAGCTGCAGGAATTAATTCTTGCCACCAACCCGACCGTCGAAGGCGAGACCACGGCACATTACATATACGAAATGGCGAATGCACATAATGTGATAGCCACGCGTATCGCGCACGGCGTACCGCTGGGCGGCGAACTGGAATATATAGATTCCGGTACACTGGCACATGCCTTTAGTGGCCGTCAACGCATCCGTTCATAAACAGCGATTGTGTACCAGTCAATCTCGGGAGAAAAGTAATGAGTGAGTGCCTGTTTTGTAAAATTCGCGATGGTGAAATTCCGGCAGAAACGGTTTATGAAGATGATGATGTGCTGGCATTCAATGATGTGAATCCGCAGGCGCCGGTGCATGTGCTGGTGATTCCAAAGAAGCATATTTCTACGGTCAATGATATTGATGCTGACGATGCCGACATCATCGGAAAAATGGTGCTGGCAGCAAAACACATCGCCAATGAGCGCAAGATTGCGGCAGACGGGTATCGACTGGTGGTGAACTGCAATCAGAATGCGGGCCAGACCGTATTTCATATCCACCTGCATTTGCTGGGTGGCAGGCGTATGAGCTGGCCGCCAGGCTGAGCACATCCAGCTATATTAGAATTGACTAATATCAATACATGCACGCGAGTTGTCGTGCAGAATGCCAACCAGGATTAATCTTATCAGGGTGATCGTGCGTAATTTATTCATACTTCTGTTGTTGTTTACCATGGGTGGCGCCCAGGCTGCGCCACACGGTGATGAGCTGTTCGGCCGACACTGCTCGGTGTGCCACGGTGCTGACGGTGAGGGCGGGGTCGGTGTGCCTTTGTCGCTGCCTTCGTTTATCAACAGTGTGTCTGACGATTACCTGGTGAAAACCATTCGCGTGGGACGTCCGGGCAGAATCATGCCTGCATTTGCCGAACTCAGTGATGCACAGGTGAATGCGATTGCCAGCTTCATGCGCTCATGGGCAAACAAACCGGCACCCAGTTACGACACCGCGACGATTGCGGGCGATGCAAAACACGGAAAAGAACTTTTTGCAGGGTACTGCGCACAATGTCACGGTGAAAATGCATCCGGTGGTAAAGGCACAGGCGTAACGTTTTCCCGCAAACGTGATTTACCCATCACCGCACCGGCATTAAATAACGCCGGTTTCCTCGCCTCGGCGACAGACGCCATGATCAAGGACACCCTGCTGCTCGGCCGTGAAGGCACGCCGATGACCTCGGCGCTGGTGACCGGCCTGTCAGAGAAAGATGTGAATGACCTGGTCGCCTACATCCGTGCGTTCGAAAATGGCTATAAGCAACAAGCTGACAAACAGGCAGAAGATGCCATCATCGTGGTCGAGTCGCCGTACACGCTTGAGGAAACCATCGAGAATGTAAAAATGGCGATTACCGACCAGAACTTCACCCTGATCAGAACCGATTACCTTGATCACGGGCTGGTGGAAGAAGGCAAGGAAAACAAAAATCAGGTGGTATTGCACTTTTGTAATTTCGGGTTTCTATTCGATGCGCTGACACTCGATCCACGCGTCGGCATGTTTTTACCCTGCCGCGTCACCGTGGTAGAACATGAAGGCAAGGTGAGTGTAATGACCATCAACCCGTTACGTTTGAGCATGCTGTTTAACAATGATGAGCTCGACGAAGCCTGCAAAAATATGCACGAGGTATATGTTGCCATTCTGGAGGATGCGGTGCTGTGATTAAACGTCTATTGATAGCACTCCTGGTTGTGTTGCCATCCGCGGTTGCGTCTGCGGCCGACCTCATCATGGTGCGCTCGCAACAAAAATTTCCTGAAGCCATGCTGACATTACAGGGTTCTGTTACAGAACATGGCTATGCAGTTACACGTGTGCAGCGTATTGACATAGGCCTCACCGGCATGGGGTATAAAACCGACAAGTACCGCGTGGTGTTCGTCGGCAAGCCTGATGAAATTCATTACCTGACAAGCAAACACCCGAACCTGATTCCGTACATGCCGCCCAAGGTTTCAATTTTTGCAGAGAACGAGGACACCGTGCTGGTAACAGCAAACCCGAAACTCTATGCCCAAATGATTGATGATGAACAGGACAAACTGATTTTCCAGCGCTGGGAAAGTGATATCCACTCGGTGTTTGATGACATCAGGAATGCGGAATAAACAGTTCTGGTTACAGCCTGTATTCCAGGGATATTCCGATATTGGTGTGCCACGACACGCTTTCCGGTTCTGCGATATTCAGCGTGCTGGTTCCGTTGCTGATGCTAACAGTGCTGCTGCGTCCGGTTTCTCTACGCGCGGTTTCGAGCAGCAGGTTTACCGTCAGCTGGTCTGATACCGCTTTGTAATACTTCAGTGTTGCCTGGAACCCGGGTTTTTCGCCCATCTCAAGTTGCGGGCTGCCGTAGCCGATACTTTCAAGATTGATATCAACCGAACTTTTTCGCGTTTGAAATATATTCAGGCCGAATTCAAGCGGCAAATTGAAAATTTCACCGGGTTTGTAACGCAGGCCTGCATACAACTGCTGCCATTGATAATCCGCATTCACGCCCTGGATGCCATTGCTGGGCAGAATGTGCCGTTGCCAGCGGTGAGCGCTAATTCCGGCAAGTATGTCGATCGCGGTGCTGTTGCTGGTAAAAAATGCATATTCATAGCCGTAACTCGAAATCACCTGTCGCGTATCAGTGACATGCGGGGTGCCGGATTGCAGCTGGCCATCGTAGTTTACATCGCCGTGCGTCCAGGACGCCCATAGTCGATGCTTGTCGTGATCCAGGGTCAGTCCAATACCCGGTATAAAACCTGTTTCATGGTTCAGTGAACTGCCGTCAAGATCAAACTCCTGGTAGTCAAAATATTTCACATACGTACTTGCACTCAGGTCGAGTGCAGCAGTACTCGCTGATACAGTGGACAGTACGCTGACCAATACCAGGTGATGTGTGAGCTTCATGAATGAATAATAGCCAAAAAAAACGCGGGCAGGGCCCGCGTTTTTTTAGTTAGCACGCATGCTCAAGGCGCAAAGCTGCCGCTGAATACACCTGAATTGCCGGCACCGTCATCGTAAGTGCCGCTATAGGTGCAGTCAGAAACAAAGCTGATGCTACCCGATGAACCACCGGTTCCAGTGTAGCTGATCGTGCCGCCAGTCGGGAAGTTGCCACAGCTACCATAGGTCACGTTGCTAATTGTTACCGTGACCGAGCCGTAGACTGAATGGTAGAACGTCATGTCGCCGTTATAGCCACCGACAGGATCGCCATAGATAAAGAAATCAGCGGTGCGGTGCACACTGCCATCGGCGGCCTTAAAGTCTGAGGTGAATGAACAACCCTGGCTGTTGCACTCCACTGTCAAATTCAACGTAGTGGTCTCACCATTTTGCGTCACTCTGAAATTCACGTACTTCATGGTGAAACTATCAAATGTCGCTGTGTCAGTCGTCGAGATTGTGAAACTGCCGTTGAATGTAAGGCTGCTATCAATGAATGAATCGCAGTAGTTTTCGCTGAAGGTGATGGTGATCGAGTACGGGCCGGATGCAGGCGGCTCAGAATCGGGTCCGCTGGCAAAGCCGCCACATGAACCGGCTTCTCTGAAGCTAACGGGTAAATTCGTGGTGCTGCGGTTTTGTACGAAATCAACTAACTGCCGGGAAAGTGCGGCGACATCGGTATTGCTGCTGGTACTGGTGATGCTGGCAAACGACGGCAGATTACCATCGGCAGTCCCGGCCTGGTGCACTGCTTCACCCGAGGTGGTGCCAATATCTTCAGCGTTGGTGTTGTCGATACGTGCAGCGGACGTGTTGCCATTGTAATTTACAGCGGCACTGGTGCCCGCATCATCACTGCCACAGCCGCTGATTACAAAAATGGTGCTCGCGAGCAATGCGCCGGTAAGCGTCGAGATTGCCTTATTCATGGTGTAACTCCAGGAGAAATGGTATTTCGGGGATTTTTTTGGGGCATTTGGGAAATTAGAGTGTAGGTGAAAACTCGGGAAAATAAACTCAAATCGGGCAGTCTTTGTAGTCGTGCGACCGGCGGCTATCTGGGATCGATCTTGAGGTGAACGGGCAAGCAACAGGGAGAAATACAGGCCAGGGCCTGATTAAAATTGATGTGTGCAAAACGCATAACCAGTAATGGGGCCGTGAGGCCCCATTACTGGTGAACGCTTGAATGGTAAGTGCTTAGAAAAATATTGTATTACAGGCTACCGGGCTGCCGGCAATTTCAGCAAATACACCAGTGCCGGGGTTGAGTTCTATCATTACCTGAGCACCCACGTTTATCAACGTAGCCTTGACCTGGGCACCACCGCCGCCGTTGACCTGGACACCGCCGGTTGTGGGGCATATATCTGCATCATTTCCCACGATAGGTGCGGTTAGCGCCGCGGAGAAAGTCTCACCGGCTGAGCTAACTGTAAAACTGATCTTGCTGGTCGTGTAACTGCCTGCACCATCGCTGGTTTCAGCGAAGCTCAGGCCGCTGATAGTGGCTATATCACCATTATCATTGATAGTAAGGCCACCGTTGACAGTGACACTGTCAGCGCCTGTGGACAGGTTTTCAGTAAAGCTATAGCTGACAGAGCCATTGATAATGACATCGGGCGAATCTTCGCAGCTATTCGCTGTAATAGTGCCAGTGTTCGTTTCGACTGTGCCATTGGTAGAAAAGGTGTTGTTGATCGTGACTGAGCCAGAAATATTACAGGCGCCACCACCGGAGTTGGCTGCATCTTCGATAAGGGTAATTAGCAGGAAAGTAATGGCAGTAGTGCCTGCAACCGTTGAAGTCGCGTTGGCCTCCGTGATTACAAGTGTATTGGCTGGTACGCTGCTGGAGTCGTCACTGCTACAGGCAGGCAGTAGTAGTGCAGCACTCAACAGAAACGCGCCGGCTGCGGGAATGAATCGAAGTGGTTTCATGGAATTTCTCCTTTATCTTGTTGTGTCCGAAAAAAGTATGTAAGCAATATACACGTCCAGTTTATGTGCTTGTGTCCAGTAAATAAACCGAGATAAGTCATGTTGTGGCGTCAATCCAGAAATGCATCAGGTACACCGCTGATTTTCTTGTGTAAAACGCCGGATTTTGGTACTGTTCGCGCCTCGGCAAATGGGCAGCTTAGCTAGTCAGCGCCCAGGCCAGAATTAAATGTAATAAACGACCTTAGGCGCGTAGCTCAGTTGGTTAGAGCACCACCTTGACATGGTGGGGGTCGGTGGTTCGACAAATTTGCCGGGAGCAAATTTGAACGCACGAAGTGCGGCCCCGAAGGGGTGGAGGGCAGGAGCCCGGAATAGTCCACTCGCGCCTGCTCAGACTCGTGCTGAGTTAAAATGAAATATATATAATTGTGACCCTTATAGGCGCGTAGCTCAGTTGGTTAGAGCATCACCTTGACATGGTGGGGGTCGGTGGTTCGAATCCACTCGCGCCTACCAAATAATTATCTAGCCAGTGCCCGAATTCACGCATTGGTTAAAAGCTGTATAGAGCGAGTGGATTTGAACCACCGACAGATATAGCCAGGTTCGACTGATTTGCCGGGAGCAAATCAGAACGCGCACAGCGCGGCCCCGCAGGGGCGGAGGGCAGGGAAGCCCGGAGTAATCCACTCGCGCCTACCAATTTTTAGTTAAATAAGGCATCCCAAGCG
>CAWKAL010000007.1:0-24030 GCA_963847575.1 uncultured Gammaproteobacteria bacterium | reverse complement strand
TCACCGTCAGCTCAATCGGCCGACAGCACACCGAACAATCTTCGATATAACTCTGCTCGTCTATCGAACGATCAATAAACAATTCAATTTTTTCGCCACAGTACGGGCAATGAATATCATTAAATTCACTTAACATTTTTTCTTTGCGCCCTTTGCAATCAATTATTTTCTTTTACATTAATAAAGTTTTTATTTGCGTCCTTTGCGACATTAGCGGCAAGTGATTAATGTTTATTATTCACAAGGTACAGCGACAACTCCGGCCAGTAGGTAATAATCAGCACCGCGATCATCAGGATAATCATGAACGGTATCGTAGCCGCATACAGCTCGGTGACCGGTTTGTGGAATCGATAACTGGCGATGAACAGGTTCATGCCCACCGGCGGGGTGAAATAACCGATTTGCATATTGGCAAGAAAGATAATACCGAGGTGGATCGGGTGAATACCATAGCCCACCGCCATGGGCAGGATCAGTGGCACGATAATCACCAGCGCGGAGAAAACATCCAGGATCATGCCAAGCCCAAGCAGGAATATATTAAGCACAATCAGGAACGTCAGCCTGCTGTCGATGTGCTCGCGAACCACCGCGAACAGCTTGTTCGGTACTTCGGCGTCGATCAGGTAATTCGTCGATGCCAGCGAAACCCCGAGAATGACCAGCACGCCGCCGACGAGTACCATCGAATCGCGCATGATGTTGGGTAGTTTTCTTAGCGGCACTTCTCGCAGGATCACCACTTCGACAATAAACACGTATAACACCGAAACCGCCGCAGCTTCCGAGATAGCGAAATAACCGCCATAAATGCCGCCGATCAAAACCAGCGGCATGGGCAATTCCCAGAGCGATTCCCTGAGCGCAGATACTAATCTGGCCATGGAAAACTCGGTTCTGCGAATGACTGTTGCGGGTCGGGTACTGCTATACACACTCCAGGCGGTGAGCATCAACAACATCAACAGGCCTGGCAACAAACCCGCCAGGAACAGGTCATCAATCGCCACCGGCTGGCCGATATCCATCTGCTGAGCAATCACGCCATACAGGATGAGCGCGATCGACGGCGGGAACAGCAGGCCCAGGCTGCCCGACGAGGTGATTAATCCAAGATTGAATTTTTCGGCATATCCTGCCTGTTTCATCGCAGGATAAAGAATCGCGCCAAGGGCGATAATGGTGGCACCCGACGCGCCAGTGAGTGCAGTAAAAAAAGCACAGGCAAACAACGACACAATAGCAAGGCCGCCGGGCATCCAGCCCATCATCGCGTCGGTAAGTTTCACCAGCCGTTCCGAGGCCTTGCTCTCTCCAAGCAGGTAGCCCGCCAGGGTAAACAACGGGATAGCTACCAGGATGGGGGTGTCGACAATGCGATAAATTTCGATCGCAATAACTGACAGGTCAACGCCCGAACGTGAAAATCCGTAGAGCGCGCTACTGGCGATAACGATAAACAGCGGTACACCGAGCACAATCAGCAGGGCCACCATGAAAATCCCGATCGCCATCAGCGTTTGCTCACTTTAGGCGGCGAGATGAATAACATCAAATAGCGCATTGCCATCATGAAAAATCCAGCCGGTATTACCAGTTGCGTCACCCAGGCTTTCATCCCGGAAAATACTTCAGTACCGTAGGCATATTCCATCTGCACAAAGCGAAACGCGTGCCATGAAATAAAAACACAAACGACGACTGAAAACGCATAGACAGCGCGCTGTACGAATTTACAGGCAGTGGCTGACATATAACGGGTGAAAAAATCGATACGGATATGATTGTCTGTGCGCGTTGCAATGACCGCGCCGGAGAGTGCGACCCACAGTACCAGTATTCTCAGGGATGGATCAATCCAGGCAACACCTGAATCAAAAAAATTGCGATAAATGATTTGCGCCACTGCCAGCAGTACCATAACTGCCAGCATGATTATCAGAAACCAGTCCTCAATCCTGTTGATCCAAATTAAGGTCCTGGCAACGCGTCTGTTCATGGAACGGCAGCTGGGTTAATTAGCAGCAGCCGAGGCGCGCAAACTACGAATTAACTGATCATATATTGATTGTGTGAAACTGCTTTTTTTCTCCAGCTTTTTCATCGCAAGCTCGCCAATCGCATGCCACTCTTTGAGCGATGCATCCGTCAGCTTGATAAATTCTATGCCCTGGTTTTGCAAGGCCTTGCGCGCCGCAATATTGTCCTGTCTATTTTGCCTGTCGATTTCCCTGAAGCTGACCTCCATAATCGACCGTACTATGGCGGCATCTTCAGTATTGATTTTTGAAAATGCTTTTTTGTCGATAACAAGCAGGGCTGAATAATAAATCAGCGGCACATCGACTGCATATTTAATCCTGGTATGCCACTGCAATGCGATCGCACCAATCGGTGAAGTAATAACAGTGTCAATCAAACCCGTCTGCATGGCGGTCAGCACATCGGATATTGGCAATGAAACCGGCGATATGTTGGCACTGCTAAACACGGCTTCACCGACATCATTACCTGCGGGCACCCAGACTTTACGGTCCCGCACATCATCAACTGTACGTAGCGGTTTATTAGACATCATGTAGGAAAAACCACCTTCTGCCAGGCCAAAACAGACAAACCCGTTAGATTCAAGCTGCTGCTTGAGAACCGTATCCATCTGGCTACGTACGTGGTCAACTTCTTCAAGCGAACTGAACAGAAACGGCAAGCCGTAAATATCGATATCTTTGGATATATTGGTCAGGCTGCCCGCGGTAACCGCACCGCCCTGCAACTGCCCGATGCGGATTTTACGCAGCACATTTTCATCACTGCCCATGACGCCACCCGGGTAGAACTTGATCTCCACCCTGCCCTGGGTCTGTTTTTTGATTTCGTCAGCACCGTCGCGCATTTTCTGCATCCAGGCTGTTCCGTCGGGCGAGATAGTGGCAACTTTCAATACCAGTGCACTGACAGGTAAACTCCCCAGCATAGCTACGAGCAGTGTTGGTAGCGTAAGGAATAGCGTGACTCTGTTTTTTTTCATATTTTTTCTTGCCTGTGACAATTTCAGCAGGTGTATCCGGTTTGCTTACTCACTAAAAGTAATCATCCGCATTCGCCAGCAGTTTCCGTGCGCGCTCCTGCACGACGACATCAATCAGCCTGTTGTCAGACTTACTGATGTCTGTTTCGAGTATTTCTTTTAACAAGCTGTCATGCAATTCGCGATTAAATACCAGGCGTGCATATTTTTCTGCATACATCAGCCTGGCCATCAGGTTAACACCTGTCGATATCTTGATAGCTCTTTCAAAGTGTTGCCTGGCCAGCTCGGGTTTCCCACCCATGGATTCCGGCAGCAGCGATTGCATTACACCCATGTAGATGTGCGCGTCGCCATTATTTATTGTCTCATCGAGTTGCAGTACACGTTCGATTACAGCTTTGGCGCGCGGTAACTCAGCGATCGCATTCCAGTCTGTACTACTGGCCTGGATCAGGCCGGCCCAGGCACTGCCAAGTGAAAACAGCACGCCTGCATCAGCTTTATTAAATTGTTCAAGCGACAGCTCAAACTGGTGATATGAATTTTTACGCATATCACAACTAGTCGGCCGGGTAACACACAGTGCATGACTGGCATACTCAAATGCCCTTGCTGACAGCACGCGCTGGCGATCCTTGTTTTCCACGAATACCGATGCGTAAGCGCCATAGAGCTTTGCACCTGACATCAGCAGCCCGACATTATCCGGGTCCGAACGAATCATGCTGCTCACCAGCACCATGTAGGCCGGCATCGCCTGTTTTATGGTCTCGCTGTCATCATGCTCAAGTATCGTGGCCGAGAGACCTTCCGCAAACTCTTTTTTGGCATTCGAAACATACTGTCCACAACCGCTGACGATTAACATCAGGAGAATGACTGAAGCAAATCCGGGCCCTGCGGGCATGCGTCGAGTGGCTAAAGCTAAAAGCATATTATCTTCTTTTTCAGGTTGAAAACGCCTGCTGATGCTGCAGATATTGAACAGGTACCGACCTGCCTAGTTTATCAGTCAACTGACTGCTGATTCTACGCCGTCTTGACGTGCTTGTTTATCCCGGTTTGTCCTCGCGTCGCGCGGTCGATATGTTTATGTTACGTGTTACTGCATAGCCGTCGATCCTGTGCAACATTAATCACGGGAATACGACAGTCAGACTGCCTGCGCGGTTCTCTATCACGCAAAAAGAAGGCCGGAAAACCGGCCTTCCTGATACACGCTATGGTGAAAAATTATTGCTGTACGACTTTCTGCAGTCCCGCGACTGAGCGAACCCAGGGCTTGCTGCCAATCTTGCTTTCCAGCTCTGCCGCTGCCAGTTGTGCACTGCCACGGGTTTCATGGACATCAACCAGTACATACATGGTCTTGCCATTGCGGTCAGTTTTCACTGTTAGCAGATCGTCCAGCAGATTCTGGTTCTTGAATTTATCCATGCTCGCGAGCGTGGTACTGGCGTAAACCTGGACTGCATAATGATTGCCCGGCAGGGCCATGATGCGTTGCTCATTATTAATGTCAGATACGACCGAACGCGCCTCGACACCCGCGGGTGGTGGTACATCGATCATAGGCTCATACACGACTGGATCTGGTTCGTAGGTAACCGGAGCAGGTTCATAAATGACCGGTTCCTGCACAATGATTTCATCATCGGGCACAGCACTCGCTTCTGCGGCGCGTTTATCTGTCCACGGTGAGGTATCTGGACGGCTCCACGGTGCAGGCGAACTTGAACAGGCCGCCAGCCCCAGCGCCAGTATATTAACCGCCAGCACAGCCCTGAATTGTTTTGATTTTATGTTCACTCTTCGCTCCCCTTGTTTGTACTTTTCAGGAGTGTAGCGCAAAAGTATAAAAATTCCCCGTCACAGGGCGATTCGTCACGAATTTAGCTAAATATAGCCGGGCAATAAAAAAGGAGCCTCGCGGCTCCTTTTTTATTGCCTGCATGGTGTGAGATCAGGCAACAGCTTCGTCTTCAACTGCTTTCATGCTGAGACGAATACGACCCTGGCGATCAATCTCCAGTACTTTGACTTTCACGGTGTCGCCTTCAGAGAGTTTGTCGCTGACATTCTCGACACGCTCTTCGCAAATCTGCGAAATATGTACCAGGCCATCTTTACCCGGCAGGATTTCCACGAAGGCACCAAAATCCATGATTTTCTTCACGGTACCGTTGTAGATCACGCCGACTTCAGCTTCCGAGGTAATTTGCTCAATGCGGGTCCTGGCTTCTTCAGCAGCTGCCAGATCGCTGGAGGCAATTTTCACATTACCGTCATCGTCGATATCGATAGTGGCGCCGGTTTCTTCGGTCAGCGCACGAATCACTGCGCCGCCCTTGCCGATCACATCACGGATCTTGTCAGGATCAATCTTCAATGTCAGGTAACGCGGTGCATATTGTGACATTTCAGTATTCGGCGCAGAAATTACCTTGGCCATTTCATCGAGAATATACATACGACCGTGCTTGGCCTGTTCCAGCGCGGCGTGCATGATCTCGCGGGTAATACCGGTGATCTTGATGTCCATCTGCAGCGCACAAATACCTTCGGCAGAACCCGCGACTTTGAAATCCATGTCGCCGAGGTGATCTTCATCACCGAGGATATCGGTGAGTACGGCAAACTTGTCGCCTTCTTTAATCAGGCCCATGGCAATACCGGCCACCGGTGACTTGATCGGCACACCCGCATCCATCAACGACAGGCTGGTACCGCAGACCGAGGCCATCGAGCTCGAACCGTTGGACTCGGTGATTTCCGAGACCACGCGAATGGTGTAGGGGAATTCTTCTTCCGACGGCATCACCCCCAGCACGCCGCGCTTGGCCAGACGTCCATGACCGATTTCGCGGCGTTTTGGACTGCCGACCATGCCGGTTTCACCGACACAGTAAGGCGGGAAGTTGTAGTGCAGCATGAAGGGCTCGCGGTATGAGCCTTCCAGGGCATCGATAATCTGTGCATCACGTGCAGTACCCAGCGTGGTGACGACCAGTGCCTGGGTTTCACCGCGGGTAAACAGTGCCGAACCGTGGGTACGTGGCAGCACACCGGTGCGCACGGTGATCTGGCGCACATCGCTGGTGGTACGACCGTCGATACGTTTTTCACCGGCAATAATGCGGCCGCGTACGATTGTTTTTTCCAGCTTGTAGAACGCGCCGGTAACGGCAGCTTCATCCCAGCCATCGTCTGAAACCAGTTCTGCAACGGCAGCGTTTTTAATCGCTTTTACCGTGTCCTGGCGCTGCATTTTGTCAGCCACCTGGTAGGCCTCGGTGAGTTGTGCACTGTAAGCAGCGGCCATTTTGTCGGCCAGCGATTCATCGGCGGCGGCCGCTTCCCAGGTCCAGCCTTCATTGCCGACTTCGGCAGCCAGCTCGTTGATTGCCTTGATCGGGATCTGCATCTGCTCGTGACCGAACATGACCGCACCCAGCATGACATCTTCTGACAGCATTTTGGCTTCTGATTCCACCATCAGCACGGCATCAGCGGTACCCGCAACCACGAGGTCAAGATCAGAGGTTTTCATGGCTTCTTTGGAAGGATTCAGCAGGTAAGCACCGTCCTTGTAACCGACACGTGCCGCGCCCAGCGGGCCGGCAAACGGTACACCGGCAATGGCGAGTGCAGCAGACGCACCGATAATCGCGGGGATTTCAGGATCGACTTCACTGCAGACCGAAACCACGGTGGCAACAATCTGGGTTTCGTTTTTAAAGCCTTTTGGAAACAGCGGACGAATCGGGCGATCGATCAGGCGTGAAATCAGGGTTTCATTTTCGCTCGGACGACCTTCGCGGCGGAAGAATCCGCCCGGAATCTTGCCAGCGGCGTAGGTACGCTCCTGGTAGTTCACGGTCATCGGGAAGAAATCCTTGCCGGGGTCCGCGTCTTTCATCACGACTGCAGTTACAAAGACGACGGTGTCCGCCATGCTGATCATCACGGCGCCTGAGGCCTGGCGTGCGATTTCACCGCACTCCATGGTTACTTCATGATCGCCGTACTGGAATGTTTTCTTGATTGCTGTTGGTTTCACTATTGTGTTTCCCGATTATTATAATCGTTGTTCGCGTGTGGCTGATTATCTGCGCTGGATCATTTGCGCTGGATTATCTGCGTTGGCTTATCTGCGCAGGCCGAGGCTGGCAATCAGTTCCAGGTAGCGGTCAGCGTTTTTATTCTTGAGGTAATCCAGCAGTTTGCGGCGCTGGTTAACCATGCGTAACAGCCCGCGGCGTGAATGATGATCACCCTTGTGGGTCTGAAAGTGTCCTGTCAGTTCTGTAATGCGGGTAGTCAGCAGCGCAACCTGGACTTCCGGCGAGCCGGTATCTCCCTGAGTACGCTGATATTTTTCAACTACACCGGCTTTTTCTTCGTGTCGATAAGGCCATGCTTGCTCCAAAATTCTGTAATTGCAGTCGGTAAAAAGGTGGGGGATTTTATCACTTATTCCAGACAGGCAAAAGCACTGTTCTGGCAAAGATTTTTTGCGGGCGCCCGGCATGACTCATACTCAGGAAGCCGCCTGGATCATTCGTTTCGGCGCGACCCGGCCATCGTCCTGGATTTCGCCAACACCCATGAATTGCTGATGATGGTATATACGCACCAGCCCGCAGGTCGGCGCGTGTGGCACCAGGATGGGCTGGCCCTGGCGCATGTAAAACGCCGAGTCATTATCCAGCTTGACGTCAGGCCAGTTGGCGATGCCGCTCTCGATCGGCAACAGGCAGGCATCGAGTGCCTCGCGGCCCTGCTCTGCCAGTGCCTGTAACTGCTCCAGGCTGATCATGTCACCCGTGTACGGGCCCACGGCGAGACGTCGCAGCGCGATCACGTGCGCGCCACAATTGAGCCGATTGCCGATATCCTCGGCCAGGGTACGCACATAGGTGCCCTTGCTGCAGGCCACTTCGATATCGATAACGCCGTCTTCATAGCCATGCAGAATCAGCTCGTGAATGGTGATTTTGCGCGGCTTGCGCTCGACTTCGATACCCTCGCGCGCCAGCTTGTAGAGGCGCTGGCCTTCGTGTTTCAGGGCCGAATACATTGGTGGGATCTGTTCGATTTCACCGAGAAATTCCGGCAGCAGGGCTTCGATATCGGCGCGGGTGACATGGCTGTAATCGCGTTCATCGATGACTTTACCGTCAGCATCGCCGGTATCCATGGTCACGCCCAGTCGACAGCGCACGCGATAGCGTTTGTCAGCATCGAGCAGAAACGCCGATATTTTAGTCGCCTCGCCAAAACAGATCGGCAGCATGCCGGTCGCCAGTGGGTCGAGACTACCGGTATGCCCGGCCTTGCTGGCGCCAAACAATCGTTTCACCGACTGCAGGGCATGATTGGAGCTGACACCGGCGTGCTTGTCAAACAACAACACCCCATCGACCGAACGGCCCTTGAATTTACGTCTTGCCATGATCTGGATTTTGTCCCGGCTACTGGTCGTTGTTGTCATTGTTTGTGTTCTGCTCTGACACATCATCGTCCTGGTGATGTTCCTTGTCTGCACTCACTGCGCGCTTGATCAATGCATCCATGGCTTCACCACGCGTCATGCTGTCATCCACCACAAATTTGAGTGTCGGCACGATGCGCGCTTTAATGCGGCGCGCCAGCTGGCTGCGTAAAAATCCGCCGGCACGATTGAGCGTATCGACGGTTTCCTGCTGGTCCTGCTCATTGAGCACCGAGCAAAATACCAGCGCATGACTCATGTCACGACTGACTCTTACTTCGGTGAAAGAACACAGGCCCATGCGCGGGTCTTTAAGCTCACCACGCACGATCTCGGAAAGATCACGACGTATTTGCTCAGCCATACGCTGGCTGCGGGAAAATTCTCTGGGCATTGAGTCAGGCGTCTACAATGCTGTTAGAGCTTGCTTTCGAGCTGTACACGCTCGAATACTTCAATCTGGTCGCCCGGCTTAACATCGGTGTAGTTTTTCACGGCGATACCGCATTCGGTACCGCTTTTGACTTCTTCAACATCGTCCTTGAAGCGGCGCAAAGATTCGAGTTCGCCTTCAAAGATCACCACGTTGTCACGCAAAACGCGAATCGGCTGCCGGCGCTTGACCACACCTTCGGTAACGAGTGAACCCGCCACCTGGCCAAACTTGGGAGAACCGAATACTTCCTGCACCGTCGCGAGCCCGATGATGTCTTCGCGGAAGGTTGGCGCAAGCATGCCCACCAGTGCCTGTTTTACAGTTTCTATCAGCTCGTAAATAATGCTGTAGTACTTGATCTCGACACCACGTTCAGCGGCTGCTCGTCTTGCTGCAGCGTCAGCGCGTACATTGAAACCTATTACGATGGCATTCGATGCGGCGGCGAGACTGATATCGGTTTCGTTGATGCCACCCACGCCGGAACCGACGATCGCGACATCGACTTCAGCATTGTCGACTGCCAGCTTGGTCAGTGCATCGCGAATAGCTTCCAGCGTGCCCTGCACGTCTGCCTTGAGCAGTATGTTGAGCTTGTTGACGGCGCCTGCCTGCATCTGGTCGAACAATGATTCAAGTTTTGCCTGCTGCTGAGTAGCAAGACGCATATCGCGGGTTTTGTGTTTACGCCTGGAAGCGACATCACGCGCGGTACGCTCATCAGCCACCACCAGCATTTCATCGCCGGCACTCGGCGGGTTGGACAGACCAATCACCGCAACCGGAATAGACGGCCCGGCACTTTCGATGCTGTGACCATGTTCATCAAACATCGCGCGCACGCGGCCAAACTCTTCACCGGCGAGCATGATGTCGCCTTTATTCAGCGTGCCTTCCTGCACCAGCACAGTAGTGGTGACACCGCGGCCCTTGTCGAGCATGGCTTCGAGCACAACACCTTTGGCCATGCCATCAACCGATGCTTTTAATTCCATCACTTCGGCCTGGATGCTAATGGCATCCAGCAGGGCGTCAATGCCTTCGCCGGTCAACGCGGATACATTGACGAAAATACTGTCACCGCCCCATTCCTCGGGAATAATATTGTGCGCACCGAGTTCGGTTTTAACCCGTTCAGGATTGGCATCTTCCTTGTCGATTTTGTTCACCGCGATAATAATCGGTACGCCCGCGGCTTTCGCATGCTGAATCGCTTCGATAGTCTGCGGCATAACACCATCGTCGGCAGCTACCACAAGAATGACAATATCGGTCACATTGGCACCGCGCGCACGCATGCCGGTAAACGCAGCATGGCCGGGCGTGTCGATAAAACTGATCACACCCTTGTCGGTTTCAACATGGTAGGCACCGATGTGCTGGGTAATACCACCGGCTTCACCGGAAGCGATTTTCGAGGTGCGAATATAATCCAGCAACGATGTTTTACCGTGGTCGACATGGCCCATGATGGTCACCACCGGCGGCCTCGGCAATAACTCGCTAGTCGTCTTCCTCGCGTGTCAGCAATGCTTTTTCTGCATCATCTTCGCTCACCAGTTTTGGCGTATGGCCGAGTTCTTCGACCAGCAGCGTGGCGGTGTCCTGATCAATCACCTGGTTGATGGTCGCCATCACACCCATTTTCATCAGTTCCTTGATGAGTTCGCCGGCTTTCATCGACATGCGTTTTGCCAGCGCATCTACGGTGATGGTTTCAGGAATAGTCACTTCGTGCACAATCGGCGCCACGGGTCTTTCAAAACCATGACGGGTCTCGGCATCCACGGATTGCGATGGCTGTCTGTGTTTTTTCTTTTTGCGCTGGCCGCCAGTACTGACATGCAGTTCTGTGCGTCCATAAAGCGTTTCTTCCTTGGCTTTGCGTACGTCTTCATGGCGCGGCTTTTTACTGCCGGCTTTCTGCCGGCGGTTTTCAGCCGCCTGCAATTCATCCACGGTCAGAACCTTGGGTGCTGCGGCCTGCTGTTTTTCTTTTTCAACAACCTGCCTGGCCTGTTCGTGTTTCGATTTGGCTTCAAGCTCTTCACGCTCACGCGCTTCTGCACGTTCACGCTTTCTTTCCAGTTCCTGCTCACGCTCCAGTTCGCGTTGTGCCTGGTCAGCGCGCAGGCGATCGAGTTCTTCCAGTTCGACGGGTTTACCGCTTTCGCCCGTGGTTTCGGTTTCAACCGGCTTGGCAATGCTGCGTTTTCTGCGCACTTCAACCGCCACTGTTTTCGAACGCCCGGCAGCACCACTGCCGACTTTGAGCTCGCTCACAGTTTTGCGTTTGAGCGTAATCTTGCGCGGCTTGGCCTCACCACCTTCAACACTTGCCGCGGCACGCTTGCCATGCTGGTTGCGCAAATATTGCAGCAGCTGCATCTTGTCCTTGTCGGAAATAAGCGCGTCTGCATTATCCGCTTTCAAACCCGCATCCTTGATCTGCTCAAGTAAACGGTCGATGGGCGTACCGACGACTTCAGCAAGTTGTTTTACGGTGACTTCTGCCATACATCTACCTCTGTTCTATCAGGCATGCTTGCGCAATGCTCAGGATTGTTCCTCGGCTGCAAACCAGGGTGCACGTGCAGTCATAATCAGCGACGATGCTCGATCTTCATCCATGTCTTCAATTTCCATTAATTCATCGACAGATTGCTCGGCCAGGTCTTCCATGGTGCAAATGTTTCTGGCTGCAAGACGTAGTGCGGTTTCTTCATCCATGCCATCCATCGTCAGCAGATCTTCTGCTGGCTGATGCGCGTCGAGGACTTCTTCTTTCATAATCGCCTGGGTCAGCAGGAAATCACTGGCACGGTTACGTAACTCGGCGACTATGTCTTCATCAAACTCGTCAATGCCGAGCAGTTCTGCTTCGGGCACGTAGGCGACTTCTTCGATTGAAGTAAAGCCTTCGCTGACCAGGATACCGGCAAGGTCTTCATCAACATCAAGCTGATCCATGAACACCTTGATGTATTGCACGCTTTCTTCTTCGCTGCGTTCCTCGGCTTCTTTCTCGGTCATCACGTTCAGTTCCCAGCCAGTGAGTTCTGAAGCAAGTCGAATGTTCTGACCACCGCGACCAATCGCCATCGCGAGCTTGTCTTCTTCGACCGCGATGTTCATGCTATGACTTTCTTCATCCAGCATGATGGAGGTGACTTCTGCCGGCGACATCGCGTTGATCACAAACTGCGCCGGGTTTTCATCCCACAAAATAATATCTACGCGTTCGCCTGCAAGTTCATTGGAAACCGACTGTACTCGCGAACCACGCATGCCGACACAGGCACCCACGGGATCGAGGCGCTTGTCATGTGAACGCACTGAAATCTTTGCGCGTGAACCGGGGTCACGTGCACCGCTGATAATTTCGATCAGGCCCTGGTCAACTTCAGGCACTTCGAGCTTGAACAGCTCGACCAGGAATTCCGGCGCAGTGCGGCTGACAAACAATTGCGGGCCGCGAATTTCGGAACGCACTTCGCGCAAATAACCACGCAGGCGGTCACCGGGACGCACGGCTTCACGCGGGATCATGTCTTCACGCGGAATAAAGGCTTCGACATTTTCACCGAGATCGAGATAGACATTGCCGCGTTCGACGCGTTTTACCGTGCCCATGACCAGCTCGCCTTCACGACCCTGGTAGGCTTCGACCACGCGTGCGCGTTCGGCTTCGCGTACTTTCTGCACAATGACCTGCTTGGCGGTCTGCGCTGCAATACGGCCAAAGGCCACGGACTCGATCTGCTCTTCGATAAATTCACCAGGCTGGATCTCCGGGCTCATCGATCTGCGCTGCTTCAATCGTAATCTGCGCGAGTGGATTTTCCATCGGTTCGTCAACAGCAATCACCTGCCAGCGACGATAGGTATCGTATTCACCGGTGTCTTGATTAATGTCGACACGCACTTCGATTTCCTTGCCATGCTTCTTGCGCGTTGCTGTTGCCAGCGCAGCCTCGATCGCCTGGAAGATAATCTCTTTATCAACGCCTTTTTCATTGGAAACGGCGTCTACTACGTAGAGAATATCGTTGCTCATTGGCATGTCCTCATTGGCTTAACCTCATTACTTGATCTAATCAAAATTCGGTACCAGCCGCGCCTTGTCGATGGCGGCATGCGGCACGCGTACCTGTTTGTTATCGCAGTCGAGCACGAGTTCATCATTCTCGACCGCCATAAGCTGTCCCTTGAAATTGCGCTGCCCGGCCAGTGCCATCGATGTTTTGATTTTCACTATCTCGCCGGTAAATTTTTTAAAATCCTCGAGCTTACGCAGTGGCCGGTCCAGCCCCGGGGATGAAACCTCCAGATTAAACCTCCCCGGCAACGGGTCTTCAACATCGATCAGCGCACTGATCTGGTGGCTCACCTCGGTGCAGTCTTCCAGCTGAATACCGTTTTCACTGTCGATATACAGGCGTAACACCCCGTGTTTCGGGTTCGGCTGGTATTCGATTTCCACCAGCTCATAGCCCAGGCCCTGCACCACTGGTTCAAACAACTCCCACAACTGGCTCAGATTTCGGCGCATCGCTCAATTTTTCTTTCGCTAATAAAAAGGCCCCGTAAACGGAGCCTCTCAAGTATTCATCGGACCACGGTACTCGCAGGCAGTTCAACACCCGTTTCGCGTACCAGAATCACCACTATTACAGGTCATTCGACCCCGAGTTTCGTCGCTGTACTAATAATCCGACGAAAAAAACTGGTAGCGGGGGCAGGATTTGAACCTACGACCTTCGGGTTATGAGCCCGACGAGCTGCCAGACTGCTCCACCCCGCAACAACGGCGGAGATAATACTGATTTAGTCCCGCGATTGCAAGGTATCTCGACATTCGTCGGGACAATAGCAGGCCGTCAGCATGTTGTGGTATAAATTTATCTGCGCCGGCCGTATTTCAATACCCCCGCTGCCGGCCGGAAATGCATTCAAATCAACACCACCCCTGGATCAAAAGGACGCACTCATGGACTTCAAAACACTTCAAATAACCCTGTTCTGCTGTTTAACCCTGCTGTTCAGTGCACCGCTCTACGCGCTGGATATCAACAACCCGAGGCAGGCGCTGGAAGCCTATGTCAATCAGGACGATGGCAAGTTCAGCTACCAGCACCTGGCGAGCATTCCCGCCGCCGGCCTCAGCCTCCACCTGTACAACATGGTGTCACAGGAATGGCGCAGCAGCGACGAAATTGACCGTACCCTGTGGCAGCACCAGATGGTGATTGCCGTGCCCGACAATGTCATCAGCACCACCGGCATGTTGTTCGTCGGCGACAACGATAATACCGACCCGCTGCCCGGTGCCAGCGAGGTGATCGTACAGATCATTTCCCAGCTGGCGCTCGGCTCGCAAACCATCGTCAGCGCGGTCTACCAGGTGCCCAACCAGCCATTATTCTTCCCCGGTGAAAGCGCGGGCTTCAAGGAAGATGACCTCGTCGGCTATAGCTGGGACAAGTACCTGGACACCGGCGACACCACCTGGCCGGTGCATGTGCCGATGACCAAGGCGGTGATCAGGGCGATGGATGCGGTGCAGCAGATCGCACCCACCCTGGGTGCTTTCCAGGTCGATGATTTTGTCATCACCGGGTATTCCAAGCGCGGCCTGGTGACCTGGCTGGCGGCGGCAATTGATGCGCGCGTGATTGCTATTGCCCCGGGGGTGATCGATTTTCTGAATGTCGCCCCCAGCCTGGAAAACCAGTACCGGAGTTATGGTGCATTTATCGATGAATTCAGCAGCCTGCTGCAGCTGGATGTTTTGCAACGCCTGCGTTCGCCGGAATTTCGCGATCTTGCCAGTATCATCGATCCTTATGAATACCGTGATCGCCTGTCATTACCAAAATTGATACTCAATTCCTCCGGCGACCAGTTCTTTCTACCGGATTCTGCACGCTTTTATTATGCAGACCTGCCGGGCGAAAAACTGATTCGCTATGCACCCAATACCGATCATTCACTGGAGAACTCGGTGACCAGCGTGTTCGACACCCTGTATTCATTGCTGGGCTGGTACCAGACATTACTGTTTGACCTGCCACGCCCCGAACTGAACTGGGAAGTGCAAAACAATGAGCTGATTGCAAGCGCAACCCTGCCACCGCAACGGGTGCGGGTATGGCGCGCAACGAATCCGCTGGCGCGTGATTTCAGAAAAGTCAGTATTGGTGAGACCTGGACAGAAGAAGTGATCGCGCCGGATGCGAACGGCCAGTACCGCACCACCCTGCCACAACCCGCCAGCGGATATGCTGCAAGCTATATCGAGTTTGTCTATGCCGGCCCCGCAGGACTGCCGATGACGTTTAGCACGCAGGTATACATCACGCCTGAAACCTACCCGTTTACACTGGACATAAAACCGGTGCTCGAGCCACAGCTGGCGCGTTACTGGAAGCAGCAGGTTGAGTTAGCGCTTACCACAAATGATGGCGATGTCGACTTGCAGACCCTGGAAACGTATCTGCCGCTACCCGTGTTCGATGACCGTGTATCGACAATGAATGAACTGGATAATGTGCTCAGCAATAGCGGGCAAATACCACCGCTGGCAAAATTTGCCAGCAGCCAGTGTATATCGACCCGGCTGAATATCAGCCATGGACAATTTGGCTGGTACAGCGATGTTGATCTTGGTTTCCTCGGCACCGGTAAACTGTGGGAATACTATGCCCTGGCCGACAGCGTTGAACAACTCGGCTTTCCGTGGCTGGCCGGACTGGTGTGTCACAAGCTGAATTTACAATAAAACTTCAGCATAAAAAAAGCCGGCTGCTGCCGGCTTTTTTTATGTGCGCAATAGTGTGCTCAGCCGAATACAGATATACACAACGCCATCAGGCCCGCAGGATACAGGCCCAGCGCAAGAATCAATAATGCATTACCGCTAAGCACTATCTGCATATCAGTGCTGCACTGCAGCGGTGTGCTGTCCTGTTGTTCATCAAAGTACATCAGCTTGATAATGCGCAAATAATAGAACACGCCAATGATGGAGAAGAACACCGCAACGCCGGCCAGCCATACCATGTCGATATGAATGATCGCCTTGAGCACGGCCAGCTTGGCCCAGAAACCCAGCGTTGGTGGCACACCGGCCATGGAGAACATCAGAATCAGCATCATGAAGGCATACCACGGGCTGCGCTGATTGAGCCCCTTGTAATCATCGAGCTGGTCGGCTTCAAACCCGGAACGCGCCAGCAACATGACAATACCGAAACCACCAAGTGACATCATTGCATAACTGACGGTGTAGAACATCGCGGATGAATAGCCTTCAGCCGTGCCCGCGAGCAGGCCGAGAATAATAAAACCGACATGGGAAATGGTCGAATACGCCAGCATGCGCTTGATGTTGGCCTGCGCAATCGCAACGATATTACCAATCGCCATCGACAGCACCGCAAGAATCACCAGCATCTGCTGCCAGTCGGCGTGCAGGCCACCCAGGCCTTCGACCAGCAGGCGCATGATAATGGCAAAGCCGGCGAGCTTGGGCGCAGTACCCAGGAACACGGTGACCGCAGTCGGCGAACCCTGGTAAACATCGGGCACCCACATATGAAATGGCACCGCACCGAGTTTAAACATCAGCGCTACCAGGACAAACACCAGCGCGAACACCAGGCCGATATCCTTGCTGCCTGCGTTGGTGACTGCAGTTGCAATATCCACCAGCTGCAAACTACCGGACAGTCCATACAACATCGACATGCCATACAGCAACATGCCGGAGGCAATCGCGCCGAGTACGAAATATTTCATCGCCGCTTCCGAGGCGTTGCCATTATCACGATGCAGGGCGACCATCGCGTAGAGACACAGTGACAACAGTTCAAGCCCGAGATACAGCATCAGCAGGCTGGCGGACGACACCATCAGCATCATGCCCAGCACGGCGAACAGCGCCAGCAGGTAAAACTCGCCCTTGAACAGGCCGCGGTCTTTCAGATAATCACGTGAGTAGACGAACACCACGGCAGTGATTGCCACGATGAACAGTTTGAGCATGTCGGCCATGCCGTCCTGTACAAACATGTCGTTGTATGAGTACACGCGCGCATCGGTGATGCCGCCGAGTAATAACAGGAAGGTACCCACCAGGCTCAACTGTGACAACACATAACTGGTATTGCGCTGGTCATCGCGCAGAAACACATCCACCACCAGCACCAGGCAGGCCATGCTGAGCAGGAAAATTTCCGGCAATGCGGTGATGTAATTGAGGGATTCGAGTGTCATTACTGTATTCCCGCAAGCGTTGTAAGTTTAGAAACAGAAACATGCTGCAACAGGTTATCAATCGTGGCATGCATCACATCGACCACCGGTGCCGGCCACAGGCCAAGCCCGAGCACAGCCACGGCGAGCACAGCCATGATCACAAACTCACGTGCATTCAGATCTTTCAATGCACGCACATTGTCATTGGCGACTTCACCGTAGAACACGCGCTTCACCATCCACAGGGTATAAGCGGCACCCAGGATCAGCGTGGTGGCAGCGAGGAATGCATACCAGAAATTGGCGTGGAAGCTGGCGATGATCACCATGAACTCGCCGACAAAACCCGAGGTACCAGGCAGGCCGGCGTTCGACATGGCAAAGAACACGGCAAAGCCGGCAAACACCGGCATGGTATTGACCACGCCGCCGTAGGCATCAATCTCGCGCGTATGCATGCGGTCGTAGAGTACGCCGATCATAAGGAACAGTGCGCCGGAAATAAAACCGTGCGAAATCATCTGGATCATGGCACCTTCGAGCGCGAGCACGGCACCGCCGCCAGTGGCATTGGCACTGTTATCTGCAATCTGGAAAATCACGAACATGCCGAGGGTGACAAAACCCATGTGCGCAATCGAAGAATACGCCACCAGTTTTTTCATGTCTTTCTGCGCCAGCGCGACAAAGCCGATATACACCACGGCGACCAGTGACATCAGGATAATCAGCCAGTCCAGTGCCGAGCTGGCATCCGGCGTAATCGGCAGGCTGAAACGCAGGAAACCGTAGCCACCTATCTTCAGCATGATCGCAGCCAGGATCACCGAACCGCCGGTGGGCGCTTCGACGTGGGCATCGGGCAACCAGGTATGCACCGGCCACATCGGCACTTTGACTGCAAATGCCATCAGGAAGGCGATGAAAATCAGCACCTGCTCGTCCATCCCCAGCTTGAGCCGGTGCATGTCGAGTATGGCAAAGCTGTCACCCTGGTAATACATGTAGATCAGCGCGACCAGCATGAACACCGAGCCGATGAAGGTATAAATAAAGAACTTGATGGTGGCGTAGACCCGGCGCTCTCCGCCCCAGACACCAATCAGAATAAACATCGGCACCAGCATGCCTTCCCAGAACACGTAGAACAGCATCGAGTCGAGCGCGGCAAACACGCCAACCATAAGTCCTTCCATGATGAGAAAGGCCGCCATGTACTGCGAGGGTTTTTTCTGGATCACGTCCCAGCCGGCCAGGATCACCAGGATGGTGGTAAACGTGGTGAGAATAATCAGCGGCATGGATATACCATCGACACCGAGGTGATAATAAATATCAAACGCCGCTATCCAGTTGGCGCGTTCGACAAACTGCATGTCCGAGGTACTGATATTAAACCCGGTGTACAGGCCAAGACTGAGCACAAAGGTGGCAATCGATATCATCAGGCCAAGCCGGCGCATGCCATTGGCATCACCCTTGTCGCCTGCCAGCAGCACGGCAAGTCCGCCGAGAATGGGCACCCACACAGTCAGACTTAATAATGGCCAGTCGCTAAACATGTTTTATCCTAAAAAATCACGAAGGCGGTGAGTAAACCCAGCACACCAATAATCATGGCAAACGCATAGTGATACAGCAGACCGGTTTGCAGCAAGCGCACGACGCCGGCGCACCAGCCCACGACTTTGGCAGAGCCGTTCACCAGCAGGCCATCAATAAACAGCATGTCGCCGTATTTCCACAGGCCATTAGCCAGGTTGCGGCTGCCGGCACCGAACACGACTTCATTCGCCTTGTCGGCGTAATATTTTTCATCGAGAATTTTGTACGGCACTGCAAAAATAGTTTTCATGCGATCGGCCATCGCCGGGTTATGTAAATACATATACCAGGCGGCGATCACGCCCGCGGCGGCAAGATAGAATGCCGGCCCGGCAAAACCGTGCTCGACAAAACCAATGGCACTGCGGAAACCCTGGCCGACAATTTCCAGCCCGCGATGGTGCTCGGCGATGTATATCGCGTTCCCGAAGTAATCGCCAAACAACATGTATTCAATCGTGAAACCGCCGATAAAGAACGAAGGAATCGCCAGCGCGATCAACGGGCCGGTGACCACCCAGCGGGTTTCGTGCAAATGCTCCTTGGTGTGCTGATCCATGCGCTCCTTGCCGTGGAACACCAGGAAGAACATGCGGAACGAATAAAACGCGGTAATGAATACACCCGACAAAACAGCCATGTAGGCAATGGTGTGGCCCGGGGTTGAAGAATGATGCACCGCTTCGATAATCACGTCCTTGGAGAAGAAACCCGACAGTCCCGGGAAACCGATCAGTGCCAGCGAACCTACCAGCGATGTCCAGTAGGTAATCGGCATGTATTTTTTAAGCCCGCCCATTTTGCGTATGTCCTGCTCATGGTGCATGGCAATAATCACCGAACCGGCGGCGAGGAACAGCAGCGCCTTGAAGAAGGCGTGGGTCATCAGGTGGAAAACCGCAGCCGAATATGCCGACGCACCCAGCGCCACCGTCATATAACCCAGCTGCGACAGGGTCGAATACGCCACCACACGCTTGATGTCGTTTTGCACAATGCCGACCAGGCCCATGAACAGCGCAGTAATCGCACCGATGATCATGACAAAACTCAGCGCGACTTCGGACAACTCGTACATCGGTGACATACGCGCCACCATGAAAATACCCGCGGTCACCATGGTCGCAGCATGAATCAGCGCGGAAATCGGCGTCGGGCCTTCCATCGAATCCGGCAACCAGACGTGCAATGGCACCTGTGCCGACTTGCCCATGGCGCCGACAAACAACAGGATGCAGATCACTGTCATCACGTTCCACTGGGTATCGCCAAATATCGCCATGCTGCTACCGGCGAGTTTTTCTGCCTTGGCAAATACATCGTAATAATCCAGGCTGCCGGTGTACATCACCACCGCGGCAATACCGAGGATAAAACCAAAGTCACCGACACGGTTCACCAGGAAGGCCTTGAGGTTGGCGTACACCGCGGTCGGGCGCACTGACCAGAAACCAATCAGCAGGTAGGACACCAGGCCCACTGCTTCCCAGCCGAAGAACAGCTGCATGAAGTTGTTCGACATCACCAGCATCAGCATGGAGAACGTGAACAGCGAGATATAACTGAAAAAGCGCTGATACGAATTTTTGCCGGCGAGCGAATCATTCGGCCAGTTGTGTTCATCATCGGCCATGTAACCAATGGTGTAGACATGCACCGCGAGTGACACGCCGGTGACCACCGACATCATCATCACCGTGAGGCGATCGATCAGGAAACCGACTTCGAAATGGATGCCTTCCGACACCATCCAGGTATAGACCGTGCCGTTGAACGTCTCGCCACCGGCGAACACATGATGGTTGAGCACCACCAGCGACAATATAAATGAAATACCGACACCCAGAATGGTGACTGTGTGCGCACCGGTGCGGCCGATGCGTCCACCGAACAGGCCGGCGATAATTGCGCCGACAAGCGAGGCCAGCGGTATGGCGAGATAAATAGATTCCATAACTAGCCCTTCATCTCGCTGAGTTGTTCGACTGCCACACTGCCGCGGTTACGGAACAGCACCACCAGTATCGCCAGGCCGATTGCCGCTTCGGCTGCCGCCACCGTCAGAATAAAGAACACGAACACCTGGCCGGCGCTATCATTTAAATAATGCGAAAACGCAACAAAATTGATATTGGCCGCGAGCAGCATCAGCTCGATACACATCAGCAGCACCACCACATTTTTGCGATTGAGAAAAATGCCCGCAATGCTGATGGCAAACAATATTGCGCCGAGTATCAGGTAACTGTTGAGTCCGACCATCATGCTTTTGGCTCCCGTGTAACCGCATCCATTTTAACCACGCGCAACCGGTCCTTGCGTTTGACCTTGACCTGGTTACCCGGGGTTTGATACTTGGTGGACTCACGACGGCGCAGTGTCAGCGTGATGGCGGCAATGATCGCGACCAGCAATATCACCGCGGCGATTTCGAACGGTAGCACGTACTCGGTGTACAGCACACGGCCAAGCTCGCGGGTATTACTGTAATCAGCATCATGTTGCACCGCCTGCTGTAATTGCCGGGGTATTGAAAATATCTTCGCCAAAATCACCCACCACCCATACCATGATGCCCACCAGGCACAACGCAAAGAACGCACCGATCGGCATATAACGCACAAAACCCTGGCGCATCTGCACCAGGTTGATATCCAGCATCATCACCACGAACAAAAACAGCACCATGACCGCGCCGACATACACCAGCACCAGCGCAATGGCGAGAAACTCGGCTTCCAGCAACAACCACAATGCAGAACAGCTGAAAAAACTCAGCACCAGGAACAGCGCCGAATGCACCGGGTTGCGCGACATGATGACGCCCAGCGCGGCAGCGAGCAGCAGTCCTGAAAATGCAAAAAATATAAAGTCAGTAAAACTCATATGTCATTTACCCATTAACGATAACGGGCATCCGCCTGTCTATTGGCCGCAATTTCGGCTTCGTGTTTGTCGCCGATTTCCAGCAACATCTCCTTGGTCATAATATTGGTGCCGCGTTCTTCGAAGTGGTATTCAAAAATATGTGTTTCCACGATCGAATCCACCGGGCAGGCTTCTTCACAGAAACCGCAATAAATACACTTGAACAAATCAATATCGTAACGCGTGGTGCGACGGGTACCGTCTTCACGTTCTTCCGAATCAATCGTAATCGCCAGTGCCGGGCAAACCGCCTCACACAATTTGCATGCGATGCAGCGCTCTTCACCATTGGCATATCGGCGCAGCGCATGCAGGCCGCGAAAGCGCGGCGACATCGGGGTTTTTTCTTCCGGGTACTGCACGGTGATCTTGCGCGCAAACAGGTAACGCCCGGTGACGCCCAGCCCCTTGAACAGTTCCCACAGGGTGAAGCTCTGAATGAAATGTCTGAGTGCTTTCATATCATTCACCTATGCTGCCCACGGACCGACTTTGAGTACCACCATCACGCCTTCGACAAATATCCAGACGATGGTGACGGGTATGAAAACTTTCCAGCCGAGCCGCATGATCTGGTCGTAGCGATAACGCGGAAACGTAGCGCGGAACCAGAGGAAACAGAAAATAAAGAACGCGGTTTTGGCGAGGAACCAGAGGATGCTGGTTTCGACCAGGAAAGTACCCTGCAGAAACGACCAGCCTTCAAACGGTGACAGCCAGCCACCGAGGAAGAACAGCGCAGTCAGCGCAGAAATCATGATGATGTTGGCGTATTCAGCGAGGAAGAACACCGCGAACGCCATGCCGGAATATTCCACGTGGAAACCGGCAACGATTTCAGATTCACCTTCGGCGACATCGAACGGCGCGCGGTTGGTCTCTGCCACGCCGGAAATAAAATACACCAGGAACAGCGGTAACAACCAGATAATGAACCAGTTGGAGAAACCACCTGCCTGGGCTTCGACAATATCACCCAGGTTGAGACTGCCACTCGCCATCAACACGCCGACCAGCGCAAAACCCATGGCGATTTCATAGGCCACGATTTGTGCACCGGCGCGCAACGAACTCATGATGGCGTATTTCGAATTTGATGCCCAGCCCGCGATAATCACACCGTAGACGCCGACCGAGGTCAGCGCCAGTACATAGAGCAGCCCTGCGTCAATATTTGACAGCACCATGCCACGGTCAAATGGAATCACCGCCCATGCCGCCAGTGCAGGGCCAATCGACAACACCGGTGCAATCAGGAACAGGTACTTGTTGGCCTGGGTCGGGATGATAATTTCTTTGAAAAGTAATTTAACTGCATCGGCAATCGGCTGTAGCCAGCCACGCGGCCCAACGCGGTTAGGCCCGATACGTACCTGCATGTAACCGATAATTTTACGCTCGGCATACGTCACGTACGCCACTGCCAGCATCAGTGGCAGCAGGATAAGAATAATTTTACCGAGAATAATGAATACAGTTTGCGCATCAAGCGGAAACCAGTTCCAGGAATCAATTAGCCATTGTGGAATATATTCAATCATCAGACTCAGGCCTTGCTTATGCTCACGGCGCCAAACGGGCTGCCGAGTAACTCATTGCCATTCACTGCCAGCGGTATCCAGCAGCAGTTATCCGGAATAGAATCATCGATGACCAACGGCAGGTGCGCACTCAATTCATCCTGCTTGACCAGCACTGAAACCGCTTCATCGATTCCTAAACGCTCGGCTTCATTGCTATTGATACGCACACATATACTTTGCGCATCGACTGTTTTCTGCAATGACGAGCTACGTCTTAATACAGCATCACCGGCATACATCGGCACATCGCCCGCTCGCATCATGTCGCCATCGTAAGCCACGTATTCAACTGCGGCATCTGCAGGCACGGTGTTGTTCAATACCATATCCCGGCATAATGCGCGCAATTCATCGCGCACCTGCTCGGAAGAGACATAGTCAAACCCTTCCAGCCCCAGAACATTACCCAGTACGCGTAAAATTTTCCACGCCGGGCGCGATTCGCCTTTCGCAGTAACGCAGCCTGCAAAACTTTGCCAGTAGCCTTCTACGTTGACATAGGTTCCCGATGTTTCTGCAAAACTCGCAGCTGGCAACAATACATCTGCGGTGGCATACAATGCATCCGAGGTAAACGCCGTGATCGCAACCACCAGGTCATTTTGTTGTAATGAATTGATCAGCGCATGCGCGTTAGCAACGTCAAGATCAGGTTCAAGGTTGAGCAGTAGTGTTGCAGCCGCATTAATCG
>CAWKAL010000006.1:0-8522 GCA_963847575.1 uncultured Gammaproteobacteria bacterium | reverse complement strand
TCATTCTTATGCAGAACTACCTGCGCAGTGGGACCTTATCAGCACTGTCCGCGAGGCCTTACGGCAGACACCACAATTACAGGCAGCCGCCGCTGAAGTCGAAGCCCGGCAAAGCATGCTCGACGAGTCTAGTGCCTGGCCTAATCCGCGGATTGAAATTGCTGTTGATGACACGGTGAGTCTCGAGCAGGGCAATACCGGTTATGCTTTCAGTGAATTGAGCGTTACCCAGCCGATCCCGTTTGGCCGACTTGATGCCGAATCAAAACAGGCGCGCATTGAAGTCAGCGCAGCCGAGGCGCAACAACGCTATCGACTGCTGAATGTCGAAAAGAAAACTGCCCTGCTGTTTTATGACCTGCAGTTTCGTTCCGAAATATTAAGCCTTGCCAAACAGCGCCATGATTCGCTGGAAAAACTCATGGTGCGAGGAAAAGATCCGCTGGTGCGTTATTTTTCCGAGACCGAGCGCAAGCGACTGGGTATTCTGCGCGAGGAAGCCCACCAGGCGATGTCAGCTGCGGAAGGTGAATATAACGAAGCGCTCAGCCAGTTTCGCACCATGCTTTCATTGCCCGAATCGACTGACCCTGTCACCGGGCCTTTAGAAACTGTGCCGGCCCCACAGTCGCTGGACGAACTGCTTGCGATTCAGTCGCAACACCCGTTGTTAATATCACTGCAGCTGTCAAAACAGGCGGCCGAGGCCGGTATTGATGTATCGCGCGCACAACGCCGCGTCGATCCGGAGCTCAAACTGTTTACCACGCGTGATGTATATGCCGGCAAAGAACAGAACTCGACCGGTATCGCGGTGATGTTTGAGATTCCACTGTGGCAAAAGAACGACCGCAAGGTGGCACGCGCGCGTGCTGATTTTCAGCAACAACAGGCAGAACTCAGCGTGCAGCAACGCGATCTGGGCAGCCAGTTACGCAAAAGCCATTTGCATTTACAACACCTGATAGAACAGGCGGACCATTACCGCGATTATATTTTGCAACCTGCCAAAGAGATTTTGCAGTTATCACAACGCGGCTTTCGCAGTGGTGAAATTGATTTACTGAATTTTATAGATGCGCACAACACTTATTATGATGCGCGCAGCAAGTACCTGATGCTGGTCTACGATGGCTGGCTTGAAACAGCCGACCTGCGTTATAGCGCAGGCCAGATGCTGGCGGAGGTAGCGCCATGATTGCCGGACTGATAAGACTCGCGCTGGTACAGCGCCTGATGATGGTGCTGATAACACTGGCGATGACAGCGGGCGGCATCCTGGCTTTTCGCACCCTGCCGATTGATGCCTTCCCTGAAATTTCACCGCCGCAGGTGCAATTGATTATCAAGGCAGCGGGCCTTACACCTGAGGAAGTGGAATCGCGCATTACGTTTCCGCTTGAAATGGAAATGCAGGGACTGCCTAACCAGACAGTACTGCGCTCGACCAGCAAATATGCACTTAGTATCGTGGTGCTCGATTTTGCCGATGGCACCGACATTTACTGGGCGCGCCAGCAGGTCGCCGAACGCCTCGGCCAGGTCTGGGCAGATTTACCCGAGGGTGTCGAAGGCGGGCTTGCACCGATTACTTCACCGCTGGGTGAGGCCTTCATGTATCGCATTCATGGCGATGGCAGGTCTAACGCCGAACTGCGCCAGTTACAGGACTGGACTATTCGTCTACAGTTACGCGGTGTCGATGGCGTTGCCGATGTGAATTCGCTCGGCGGTGAAGTACGCGCCTTCGAAGTCATGCCAAAGCCGGACAAGCTGACAGAGCATGGCATCAGTCTTGATGAACTCGAAACCGCGTTGAATGAGAACAATCGCAATGCCGGCGGTGATCGAATCAACAAGGGCGATGAGATCATGCTGGTACGTACTGTCGGCCAGATTAAATCACTTGAAGATATCGGGAATATCACAGTCAAAGTTCGTTACGGCAATGCGATCAGGGTCAGCGATATTGCCGAGGTTCGCCTCGGTCACCTGACGCGATACGGCGGTGTCACTGCCAATGCTGAAGGCGAAATTGTCACCGGTCTGGTTCTGCTGCGCAAAGGCGCCAATAGCCGAAGCACGATCATGGGTGTCAAACGTGTGCTCGAAGAGCTTAAACAACAATTACCCGAGGGCGTGTGGATCGAACCTTTTTATGACCGTACTCAATTAATTGAAGAGGCGGTGTGGACTGTCGAAAAAGTTCTCGCTGAAGCCGTGGTACTGGTAATTATTGTCCTGATCATTATGCTGGGCAACCTGCGCAGTGCATTGACAGTTGCGTTTATATTACCGCTATCGGTTTTGTTCACGTTTATTCTCATGCGTATCACGGGCATCAGCGCTAACCTGATGTCACTCGGTGGTCTTGCGATTGCGATTGGTATCCTGGTTGATGCTGCAGTGGTGGTGGTTGAAAACATTCACACCCAGCTGAGCCGCGCACCGAGCGGCGTTAGCAAGCTACACCTTATATATAGAGCCACACGTGAAGTCGCCAAACCGGTGATTGCCGGTGTATTGATCATTATCATTGTATTCCTGCCGCTGTTTAGCCTTACCGGCCTGGAGGGCAAGCTGTTTGCACCGCTGGCGATTACCATCAGCTTTGCCCTGCTTGGTTCATTGTTAATGTCGTTGACGGTGATACCGGTGCTGGCCAGTTTGCTGATGAAAATGCATGTGACTCATGGTGAACACCATGACGAACTGGTGGTGCGCTGGCTGAAGCGCGGCTACCGACCTGTGATAGCCTGGGCATTGCGCAGACGCGCCATCGCTCTCAGCCTGGCGTTGATTGCGCTGATCGCATCCATATTCCTGTTTACAAAACTGGGTAACGAATTTATGCCCACCATGGATGAAGGCTCGACCGTGATTATGTTTGAAAAAGCCAACAATATTTCACTCGAAGCTTCACTGGCTATGGATGCAGATATACAGCAGGCATTAATGGAAGTGCCTGAGGTCACCGGCGTGGTCGCACGCACCGGTGCCGACGAGTTACGCATGGATCCAATGGAATTATATCAAACAGATAATTTTATCCTGACTACACCGCGCGACACATGGACCCGCTCATTGGCTGAATTCGAAGCCGATTTACGAGAACGGCTTGCAGCTTTCAAACATATTGAATATGCATTTAGCCAGCCTATCGACATGCGAGTATCGGAAATGATTACCGGTGTGCGCTCAGCAATCGCGGTTAAATTGTATGGCACTGATCTTGATGAACTCACCGATGCGGCCGAGCGCATGGTCGAACGCATTCGCACCATTCCCGGTGCAATTGATGTTGACTGGGTTGACATCGGCGGGCGCAATTATCTGCAAATAGATATTGATGCTGGCGCACTATCAAAATATGGCATCAGCGTTGAACGTGTTAACCAGCTTATTGAAACTGCCGTGGCGGGCAAAGTGGTGACACAGGTCATTGAGGATAACCGCCGCACAGGTGTATTACTACGATACCCTGAAGCGGCACGCAGCAGTGTTGATGCACTGAACAAGCTGCTGGTTGAAACACCCCGCGGTGATCGCCTGCCCTTATCACGTCTTGCAAACATCAGCGAATTAAAAGGTCCGGTACAAATTACCCGTGAAGGCGGGCAACGTGTCGTCGTGGTTCGTGCTGATGTCGAAGATCGTGACGTAGTCAGTTTTGTCGAGGACGTACGCACTACACTGGAACGCGATGTAGCGCTGCCACAAGGGTACTACGTCGAATTCGGCGGCCAGTTTGAGAACCAGCAACGCGCGAGCGCACGGCTTGCACTGGTGGTACCAATCTCTATCGTGCTGATATTCGTCATGCTGTTTTCAACTTTTCGTTCTATGCGGCAGGCCGGTTTGATCCTGCTGAACATTCCGTTTGCCATGATTGGCGGTATAGTCAGCCTGTATGTTTCAGGGCTGTATATGTCGGTACCTGCGTCGGTTGGCTTTATCACCCTGTTCGGCGTTGCGGTGTTAAACGGCGTCGTCATGGTGAGTTACTTTAACCAGTTGCGTAGCGCAGGGCATAGCGTGCTCGATGCAGTACGCGAGGGTTCAATTCGTCGTTTGCGACCGGTGTTAATGACCGCAATGATTGCAAGTCTCGGCCTGTTACCAATGCTACTGGCTACCGGCCCTGGCTCAGAACTGCAGCGCCCGTTGGCAGTGGTGGTGATTGGCGGCCTGGTGACATCAACATTATTGACCCTGATCCTGCTGCCCACGCTATATGCCTGGCTGGAACAGCGCCTCGTTAAAAGCACAACGGAGAAACTATGATTAACCTGACTTTGCTGGCCGACGCCAGCGTCAAACAGTCTCTCGCAGATGCATTACGCGCACTGCCTGATGTTGAACGTTTTGTATTTACCAACGTGGAAGAGCATAGTCACCAGCTGGAACATGACCCGTTGCTGTCGGAACGCGACAAGGTGGTGGGGTATGTGCCGCGGGTGCGGGTGGATATTTTGCTCGAGGAAGCCGCCTTAGATGTTGTGCGCAACGCATTGGCTGCACCCGGGTGCGGACTCGCGGGCCGCTGTCGCTACTGGGTAACGCCGGTGGGCGATATCAGTGATATATAAGCTTGCACAATAATCACCTGCGTGATTTAGGCCTGTCAATTCATTGAAAAGATCACTGGATACGTATATCCATACGAATTCGGGTTGCTTGAAACCCGGGCGGATTATCACTGTCTACCTTTGTCAGCAATATGCAAAACCAGGCCGATCTCCGTTTCAAAGGGAGGCTCTGGCTTTTAAATTACTATTGCCGAACGCATAAATCCAGACAGGGTAAGGCATGAATAATGAAATCATACTGAAGTCATCTATCGTATGCCCGGGTTGCGGCCACAGGGAAACGGAAGCCATGCCCACAGACGCATGCCTGTGGTTATACGTCTGCAAGGCCTGCGGTGATTTATTAAAACCGAAACAGGGTGATTGTTGCGTATTCTGTTCCTATGGCACTGTTCCTTGCCCTTCAGTTCAACATGACCGAAGCACCGTGCAATAGTCTCTCACTTTCCAAACCAGTACTCACCCCAGGGCAAACGCCCGTGAGTTCTCAATCTAGAAAAGTTTTTTCGCCATCCCCAGCAGACCGTCAGCCCCGCCGACCGAGTCGAGCATACTTCCACCACTGCTGGCTTTGTCCATCAAAGCAGGCAGCACGTCAGATAACCCATTCGCCGCAGTCGATGTATCAACACCGACCTTACCGGCAAAATCTGCAATCTTGTTTTCGCCCAGCACCGACATCAAACTGGCAGGTGATATGCTGGCGTTAGCGCCATCACCGAGCCATGATTTTGCCATTGAAGCAAGATCACCCGATGACATCATTTTTGAAGCCAGGCCCGCGAGATCAATGCCACCTTTGCCATCGCCGAGCAGGCCGGATAAAGCCGACATCATGCCGTCAGTACCGACGGATGACCCCAGTTTTTGCGTTAGCATTTCTGCACCCATTTTTAGTAAATCCATAGGAAAACCCTCTGTTAATTCATACACACGCATAACGCGCTGAGCGCGCAGGTTACTCGATGTCATACGCAGGGTAAACCCTGCCATGCGGGCTTAGAGAAGAAACCGATAATCCAGACTGGAATCGATAGAATACAAGGTTCGCACACAAACAATAAAAGCATCCCTGCTACTATGCTCCCTGTGCGCTAAGTATCTCCCCCCTGAGGAGGAAGGGAAGATTCGTTTTAAACTTTACTCAGGCTGCTTTTGCTTCTGATGCACCCTGTTTCATCACATCGGCCAGTATCGTATACACCGCTGCCCAGGCATTTTTAACTTCATCGGTAAATGCTTCGCCCAGGCCTTTTTCCAGCGTCCATAGCAAAGCGGCTGCGACGGTGTCGTAATCGGCATCCTTGACGCCATAGCCGGCGTGTTTTTCACCCATGTCTTTGAGTGTTGCGATCAGGGGTTCAAGATCATCGAGCGCGCTCACTGCAATGCCAATGGTTTTCATCAGCTTTGCGCCCTGCTCTTTCATATCGCCCTTGAACATTGGTTTGACTGACGGGTCGAGTTCAAACAAACGCCCGTAGAATAATTCAGCCGCCGTGTCTGCAATAGGAACCACCATGGTCCAGGTTTGTTTAACCAGCTCTTTCTGTTGTGGAGTCATAAATCACCTCTTTGTTTAATGTAATAATTTGCAAGATGCAGCATGTAGTCCACCGCTGCTTTTACCTCTGCGTCTGTTAATGCATCATTGCCCCCGCGTGCCGGCATCATGCTGTACTCCGGGCCGATAAAGCCGTCGATAGCATGTGCGTACAAAGCGGCCTTATCTTTTGTGACACGGTGTTGCCAGTCTTCTGGCCGCATCGGGACTGGCGCTTCGGCAATTCCATAACCATGGCAGCTCTCACAGTTTTGCAACCAGATGCTGCGGGCCTTGTCGAGCGCCACGCTGCCGCCAGCGATGTACTGGTCCTGATCTGCCAGAGCAGCACATGGCATGAACATACCCAGCAAGACCATTTGCAGAACCTGGCGCACAAACATGTACCCCGCGCTTAACCTTCAACCGGGATACGAATAACTACGCCACCCATTACGTCACCAATCTTGAAATCGCGTTTGGGTGTATCAGGATGTTTGTTATGGCATTCGACACAGACAGGTGCCACACCGGTATCTGCATATACTGCGGTGAAATAGTTCTTGCCACCTAGTTCTTCAGTGGTGTAGTAATTCTTGCCCTTGTTTTCTGCTACATACTTCAGGCCGGCTTTCTCAGCGTCTGTTTTCGGTGCGTTTTGTGTATTGATCGGCCACATTGACTGCAATGAATATGAAAAAGTTACATTGTCCATTTTTTCTGCACGCTTCATCGCCAGCTCGGAACCAAACCTGAACATCTGCGCAGGCAGCACCAGCGCCTTGTCATCTTCAAAATGTTCTGATGCCTTGATTACCTTCTCTTTCTTTACCAGTCGATTGACAATTTTCTGTGTATAGACTGTGCGGTCCGAATCAAGCACCAGGTGCAATGCATCTGCCATGGCTTTTACTGTAACTGTTGATTCTTCACCAGCAGCTGCATATGCAGCACCGGCGCCTGCAATGCTGCACCCGAGTACTATGCCAGTCGAAAGTTTATGTTTCTTTAATTTCATGAATAACCTCTACTTGTTAAATTAAAATAATGTGCCCGGCCCTGTTTCTCAAAAACCAAACATTCCTGATTCATCATCCTGCTCTGACGTTTCTTCCTGGTGTCGTTCTAAATCTCGCTGCGCCATGCCCATACTCTCAACCTGAAGCCCAGGCCTGCCAATGAAATTATTTTTTATTAATACATCATCTGCCATTGCATCAATTGAGAACTCGAGCCCATGGCAGTTCTGGCACGCGCCGCGGATCATTTTTGAATTGGGCGACAGGTTTGCACTCTGATTATGATCAACGATGACGCGGCTCATCCAGTCGTTGATATCGTGATTGATGCGTGGCATGTGACACGTTGCACATGACACCCCGGAACCTGCCGGCAGATCTCCAGACATCTCTTGCTGCCACAGCGCAAAGTGTTTTGACTGCTTATAAGCAAGACTGTGTTCGTCGTTGTGGCAATCCAGACATGCATCGACTGCAGCTGTCTGTATGTCATAAGCATGTGCGGGGTGACAACTGTTGCACGTTAGTTTTTCATGCGCGGACTCATCACGCATCGGCAGTCGTGCCTGCGCTGGCGTCATTGGCGACAAGCCCTGCTGCAAGCGCATACCGTGTTTACCCTGCATTAGTCGTGATACTTCTACATCATGGCAGGACTCACACTCCCGGTACTGTGGCGCGGCACTCCAGGTACTCGAATCAGCAGCAACATGACAGCCACTGCAATTGACTCCGCTTTGAGCGTGTCGTGACGCCAGCCAGTCTTTATTGATTTCCTCATCTTTTGAATGGCGTAACTCAACGTCAATGTCAGCCAGCGTTAACGCCTGTAACGGGATAACGATCAATCGGGTATTCTGCCAGCTGGTCGATTATCGAACCAAACTCGCGTTGTGGCACCAGCGCTTCAGCACGCGTTTCTGGCTCGTGCAAATGTTTTTGTAAATACTTGGTGTATAGCGCCCTGTTATTGTGAAAATTATGGCAGCCTGAATTTTTACAGGTGTCGAATGCCATGCCTTTGTGTGATTCACGATCCTCGCCGATATCACTATGACAGTACACACAAAAATCCAGCGGTTGTGTGAGTCCGTCCTTAATCGTGATTTCGCCCTTGTGCTCACTGTGGCACGACACACAATGCAGTGCGTCTATATTTTCTAGCAAGTCGGCATTACGCGGATCTTTGAATTTTGCAGCAGGATGCGAGTCGAGTGGTTTTACGCGTTGATCGCCATGGCAATCCACGCAGGCTTTTTGCAAAACTTCGCCGCCACCGAACGCATCCAGATGGCAGGCGTCACATGCCTGTGCGAGCTGGTGATGTCCGTTACTCAATTCACCGGGCATAAAGATAGTTTTGTCCATACG
>CAWKAL010000005.1:0-5001 GCA_963847575.1 uncultured Gammaproteobacteria bacterium | reverse complement strand
CCACCCAGCCCACCCACTTGAAATATGCCCAAACACCACCATATATGCTTATAATGTAACCTGGCTTGACCGCCAGATTATGTTTAGACACCAAAGTTTCAAAACACGGGGGCGACATGGCTTCGACGTGGGTAGCGAAACCGGAGGTGCATGCCGAGGGTGTAGATTTCCTCGTAAATCCATCTGCAAAATTATAGTTGCCAACGACGACAACTACGCTTTAGCAGCTTAAACCCCTGCGTAAAGCCCTCGGCCTGATGTGTGCTTATACGCTCAGATAACCGGGGTCGACTCATATAAGATCGCGATGAAGCATTTCCGGTGTGGATTCGTTAAAACTTATCCGGAATCGCCTTCAGTTTTCCCTGCCCGTTGGGTAGCTGCTGGCTAAACTTAAGAACGGGATAAGCATGTAGAGCCAAAGGCGGAGTACTTGCGGACGCGGGTTCGATTAACACAATGGTCGCCATGGGGAGTGATCCCCATTGGAAACAGAGAGCTCATACGGTGAACGCTACGGGACAGGGGTCCTACGCCAACGCCGTCCGGTGAATGGGAAACCAGTAAGCCGGCTAGAGACTCATAGGCTTCTAACGCGATTGACTGCAAAGCCAATCACCATGGAGTACTAGGGTGGCTTGTTGCCAGGGGGCAACAAATCACAACACGCTCTCCCCTGCCATCGCCATATCAAAGGCAATGACAGGTGAAGGAATAGTCCAGCCCTGGATGAAAATTCAGGAACAGCTGCCCCGCCGCCTCCACCAATATCACCCCGGTCAAGATTGACCGGGGTTTTTTATTTACATTCATTGCAGGGAAGCGAGAATGGCCGAGTATAAAAAAACCCGAAAACTCAGTGACACAGATGCCGCTTATATTGCCGGGCTGATCGATGGCGAAGGCAGCATCTCGCTAACACGTCGACACAAAAACGAAAATCGCCAGCTAGAAATCAGCATCAGCAATAACGATATGAAGTTATTGCATTATGTACGGGATGCAGCAGGTACTGGGCGCATCGTCAACAAAAAAACATACTCAAAAAAACACAGCCCTGGTGCGAGCTATCTCATTAGCAACCGGCAGGCCCTGGACTTGTTACAACAGATAACACCCTACCTGCTTACTTACAAAGCACAACGCGCAGAACTGGTGCTGGATAATTACCTGCGCCTGACACCACGTAATGGCAGGTATAGTGAAAACATGAAAACAGAAAGGGAAATGTTTGTTGCACAGTTTCTGGCAATAAAGCCAGATTCAAATAAAACAATGGAAAAGCATTAGTCCGCAAATGAACGCGAATAAACGCAAATGTTTGTTTGCGCGCCTGCGGCGCACAACACCTATAAATGCTTTTGTTTTTATTCGCGTTTATTAGCGTTCATTTGCGGCTAATAATATTATTTAATCTCCACCACTGCCTAGATCATATTCCGCAACATCAATGCTTCCGGGTACGGCGCAGAGATAATGCTGGTTGCCGATGTACGGATCCGGGTATATGCGCAGGTGGTGTTTGAGCAAGGTTAACGGCACCACGATGGGCAGCAGGCCGGTGCGGTATTGTTCCAGCGCTTCGAGCAGTTCCTGTTTGTCCTGGCCTGTTAGTTTATGTTTTAGATAGCCCATCACATGCATCAGCACATTGGTGTGTCGCTTGCGCGTGGCGCGTTGTGACATGCAGTGCATCATGTTTTGCAGGTAGTGCTGGGCAACGGCTTCGAGGTTAGTGCGGTTGACGCCGGCGATATGGCGGCCGAGCTGGCGATACATGGCTTCATTGTGTGCGAGCAACTGCAACTTGTGACGCTGGTGAAATTCCATCAGGCTGGCCACGCTGATACCGCGCGCGATCATTTGCTGCCAGCGATGATAGATGTATACCCGCTGGATAAAGTTTTCGCGCAGTGTCGGATCATTCAGCCGGCCTTCTTCTTCCACCGGCAGCCACGGCATGGCCTGCATCAGTGTTGCGGCGAACAGGCCTGCAGCTTCTTTTTTCGGTACGCCGTTGTGGTCGAAAATGCGCACGCGTTCCATGCCGCACGAGGGTGACTGGCTTTTCAGAATATAGCCCGACAGGTCGTGCATGTTATCAACCGCGTTTTCCGACCAGGCGATCAGCCGGTCGGTCAGGTCGTTCTCGGGCGATTTTGAAACCAGCATGCGAATACCCTGTGCAGTTTTCACCAGTCGCATCGCCGGTCGTGGCACGCCGAGGCCGATGGCGGCTTCCGGGCACACTGCACGAAACTCGAACCAGGATGAAAGACTTTCCATAACATATTGATTTTTCTTATGGCTACCATCGTGGCGCACATGGTTTCCCAAAAGACAGCTACTGATACCGAGGGTGATTTTGTTCATAAGCTGATGTTCCCGTTGGTTAGTTGTACATATTTTGTATAGATACTATGCATAGTTGTAATTGCGATATCTATCTATGTGCTTGTTATATATATGTATATACTGATTTCATAAATTTAACTGAAATATATTGTACAATTATTTAATTATATGTACAATGTTTTGCACAAGTATTATTGAGTCCAGCACATTATGGAAACCAATAACAGCAATCAGCAATACCCAATACGCACTGTCTCCGAGGTCACCGGTGTCAATGCGGTCACACTGCGCGCCTGGGAACGGCGTTATGGACTGATTCAGCCGTTACGCACACCCAAAGGACATCGGTTGTATACCCAGGATGATATTTCACTGATCAATGACATCCAGCGACGACTCGCAGACGGCACTGCGATCAGCAAAATCGCGCGCGATATTTCAAGCACCAGCAGCGATGACACAGACTCACCCGCAGATGTCTGGGTGCACTATCGCCAGCGCATGGTCAGCGCGGTTGAAGCCTTTAATGAAAGCGGGCTGGATACGATTTACAACGATGCCATGTCGCTCTACCCGGTCGACATTGTCACCTTGCGTCTGATCCTGCCTTTGCTCGACGACCTGGGTGAGCGCTGGAAAACACAACCAGGCCGCATCGCCGAAGAACATTTCTTCAGTGTTTACCTGCGCAATAAACTGGGCGCGCGGTTTCATCATCAGAATTTACGCAACAACGGCCCCACGCTTATTGCCGCCTGTCTACCCGGTGAACATCACGAATTCGGCCTGCTGCTGTTTGCCCTGATGGCGAACAGCAAGGGCTTTCGCATTATCCTGCTCGGTGCCGATCTTCCGGTGTTTGAATTACATCACGTGGTCAGTAAAACGCAATGCCAGGGCGTGGTGTTATCCGGTTCAGCCACGCTCGACTGCTCCAATATTGTGGCCGATATCGAGTTGCTCACCCGCGAACTGACTATCCCGGTATTTGTCGGCGGCGATATCCCACAGTCATGCACGAAGACACTAACCGCGGCAAATGTGATTACGCTCGAAAGCGGACTTGCTAACAGCGTCTCCACGGTTGCCAAAGCAGTTGCAGAAAAATGCAAACCCAAACCTTTAACAGGTAAATAGTATGAAACAGAATCTTGCAGTTGAACTCAGTGAAGCCGGTGTTATTCCCGATAGCCTGATCAGGCACGGCATTCGTAAATTATTGCGTCAGCGACTGGATGATATCAATGCATCCGATGTTGAATCGATGAACACGAGCCAGTCAGCATTCATCGAGCACATGAAGTCTTCGGCGATTGCGCTGTTACCAGAAAAGGCCAATGAACAGCATTACGAAGTGCCGCAGACGTTCTATCACTCGGTGCTGGGCCCGCACGCAAAATACAGCTGTTGTTACTGGGACCCGACGACGCGACACCTTGCACAGGCCGAGCATAATGCGCTGCTGCTGACCTGTGAGCATGCCGATATTGAAGATGGCATGCATATTCTGGAACTGGGTTGTGGCTGGGGATCACTGACCCTGTGGATGGCCAACCATTACCCGAACAGCACGATCACCGCGGTTTCGAATTCTGGCTCACAGGGTGAACATATCCGTCACTGTGCCCGCATGCAGGGACTGGACAATATCAATGTCATTACCGCTGATATGAATGATTTTCAGGCGACGGGGATCATACGATCGCATCGTGTCGGTAGAAATGATCGAGCATATGCGCAATTACCAGGCACTGTTCGAACGCATTCACAGCTGGCTGAAACCCGATGGCAAGTTTTTCATGCACATTTTTGTGCACCGCAGTGTGCCCTACCCGTTCGAAGATAAAGATAACACCGACTGGATGAGCCGCTATTTTTTCTCCGGCGGCATGATGCCGAGTGATGATTTACCGCTGTTTTTCCAGGACCACCTGAAGCTGGAAAACCGCTGGCGCTGGAACGGCAGCCATTACCAGAAAACAGCTGAAGCCTGGTTGCAAAACCTCGACGCTACGCGCGATGAACTATGGCCCGTGCTTGAAAACACCTACGGCAAGGACTTTGCGAAACTCTGGTTTATGCGCTGGCGCATGTTTTTTCTCGCGGTATCAGAAATGTTTGGCTACCGCGACGGCAATGAATGGTTTGTCAGCCACTACCTGTTCAGCAAACGCGATGTGCAGAACTAAGCAATGGTTCTCCTGATACAAAATTTTGTTTTGTTCCAGCTCGGCTGGTTTGCCTGCGTGCTCGGCGGCGCGAATGCAGACTACGCCTGGCTGGGGTCATTGATTGTTGGCGTGATTATTGTGGTGCATTTAGACACGTGCGCTGCGCCCGGCCGACGAGCTCATGCTGGTTGCAGCATGTACCCTCATCGGCACGTTCTGGGACAGCGCACTGACACTGGCCGGGCTGTATGAATTTAATGCAGGCGTGCTCATTAACGGCATGGCGCCGCACTGGCTGATTGCGATGTGGGCACTGTTTGCCACCACGCTCAACGTGTCGATGAAATGGATGCACGATCGCTACCTGCTGGCCGCGGTGTTCGGTGGCCTCGGTGGCCCGCTGGCCTATTTCGCCGGACACAAGCTTGGCGCGGTCGATTTCAATCGAGCAATACCTGAACGAAGAAGAGGACAT
>CAWKAL010000004.1:0-32421 GCA_963847575.1 uncultured Gammaproteobacteria bacterium | reverse complement strand
GGCGGTGACAGTATCCCGGTGGCCGATTATGGAAATTCAAATATCGGCAAGATGAAAAAAATATACCGCCGCGGGCTGGGGTATCGCTATGGCCGCACCATGCAGGTGATTGCCGGTGTGCATTTTAATCATTCTTACAGCAATAATTTCTGGCAACTGCTGCAGTCGCTGGAAGCTTCCAGTGAAAATCTTAAGGATTACAAATCGCGCAGGCAGATGGAGCAGGTGCGCAATGTGTTGCGCACGGGGTGGCTGATCCCGTATTTATTCGGTGCATCCCCCGCGGTATGCAAATCGTTTCTGCACGGTAAACCGACGATACTGTCTTCATTCAGCCCGGGCACGGCCTACGAGGAATATGCGACATCATTACGCATGGGCAATATCGGTTATACCAACAGCAAGGAAAGCATGGCCGGCATCAAGGCAAATTACGACACGCTGGAAGCCTATGTCGCCAGTCTTGCCTGTGCCATACGCACGCCGTTTAGTGAATACGAGCAGATCGGTGTGCAAATCGAAGGTGAGTATCGCCAGCTGAACGCAAATATTCTGCAAATAGAAAACGAATATTACAGCACGGTACGGCCCAAGCAGGTTCCACTTAATGGTGAAATGCCAATACATGCGCTGCGCGAACGCGGCATAGAATATATTGAATTGCGTTCGCTGGATATTAATCCGTTCGAGCCACTGGGAATCAGCGCACAGCAAATGTACTTTCTCGAAATCTTTATGCTCTATTGCCTGTTGCAGGATAGCCCGCTGCTCAGCGCTGATGAAATTGATGCCATCGACATGAACTTTATCGAAGTTGCACACAACGGACGTGCGCCGGGCGCCGAGTTATATCGTGACGACGAAACCATCAGCCTGAAAACCTGGGCGCTCAGCCTGTTTGATGCCATGCAGGGTGTTGCGGCTTTGCTCGATGACGTGCATGCTAACCGCAGTTACAGCAGCAGTCTCGAGGCACAGCGTGCCTGTGTGCTGGATACGGCACTCACCCCGTCCGCGCGTGTGTTGCAGGAGATGCGCGAGCATGGCGAAGAATATTTTCATTTTGCACGTCGCAAGGCGCTGGAGCACCAGGCGTATTTTAGTTCGCTAGTGCTCAGTGACGAGCGTAACCGGGTTTTTATGAAGCTGGCGAAAGACTCGCTGGATAAGCAGAAACAGATAGAGGCTGCTGACACGCTGCCGTTCGATGAATTTCTGAAGCACTATTACGCACAGTCGTAATTCAGGCATAATGAAATTATGTTGAAAATGATAGATAAAATTCCGCTGTCTATTCTGCTTGTGCTCGCGGTTTTTTTCACGCTTGCGCCGTTTCAGCCAGAGCCGCACCTGCTCGAAAAAAGCCGCATGTTGCTCAACGGCACATTGCACAAACCGATTGATATATTTGATTTATTAATGCATGCCACACCCCTGATGTTACTCATAGTTCGACTACTGAGGTTAAAACAGGCCAGATGATATCAAGACTTATTTTGTTTCTGCTTATGCTCACTGTCAGCTATGGCGCTGCAATGGCTGCGGATATACACGACGCCATGTCCGCGATGCGTCGTGGTGATTTTGCCGAGGCGTATTGCATACTGCGGCCGCATGCAGAACAGGGCGACGCCGATGCGGAATATAATATCGGCTGGATGTATCTGAACGGATATGGCCTGGCAATTAACGACAGCCAGGCGATGGAATGGTGGCTGCGAGCATCGAAGCAGGGCCATATCGATGCGAATTTTTCCATAGCCATGCTTTACAGCCTGGGCGAAGGCCGGGTTAAAAAAGACATGGACAAGGCAATCGATTATTACCTGCTGGCGGCTGAAGCTGGCCATGAAGATGCGCGCCTGATTCTCAAGTCCATGCTCACGCGCGATGACAAATCAATTCGCCAACGCAAGCACGAGATCATTACTAACTACGGCAATCTTCTCGGTGATCTCTATCGCGTCAAGGTGGAACGTGCAAACTTACGCGCAAGCGCAAGCCTGGAAGGCAAGCTGGTTAACCGTTTGCTGCAGGGCGACATCGTCATCGAGCTGGGAACTGAAGGCAAGTGGCGCCACGTAGCCGTGAAGACTGCGAGCCAGCAGGCTGCAGGCCAGGTTGCCTGGATCTATGCGACATTGCTCGAGCCTTATGAAAGTATGAAAGTGATGAGCGATGAAGCTGCGGTGAAGGCGGAGGAAACAGGTGCAGAACAACCAGCACCTGGTGAAACTGGCCCTGTTGAATCAAAACCTGTAGAGCCAGTGCCTGATGTATCAGATCCTGTGGAATCAGGGCCTGTTGAACCAGCCCCTGAAGCGCCAGTGCCTGTCGAGGTAAACCCTGTAGCACCGTTACCTGCCGAGGTAATATAAATTTTCCCGGGATGATGTCCTGGGTGATGCTTCAAATCAGTCTTTAGTATCTCCCATCAGCCGACGAATGCGACTGACGTAACCCCGGGTCTCGCCGGGCAAATGTTTTTTCACACTGTCCCAGTCGCCTTTTTCACCCGCACGCCGAAACGCGGTAAGTACGCGACCGTAACCGGCGTTGTAACTGGCCAGCGCTAGATACAGGCGTTCCTGTTCAGGTGCCTTGGGAAACTTGGTGTAGAGACTTCTATCATAATAAATACCAGCAGCAATGTTCCAGCGCGGACTCTCCACCTCGATATAGTGTGGCTGCTTGTCACTTATTTCTTCAAACGTGGTGGGCATTATCTGCATCACACCGATCGCGCCCACCGGGCTTCTGGCGGTTTCATTCAGGCCGGATTCGGCAATCCCCTGCGCCTTGAACCAGTTCCAGTCGAACATCGGGCCAAAATAGCGTTTGCTGTATTTTCGAAAGTGCCGGTCGTATTCGTCGGTCCAGTGATTTGAATGAACCGGGTGTGTTGGTGAGCTGACGATAGCCAGCGCACTGCCGAAAGTCAGCAGGCAGAGAAAAAATGTTAAGAACCGGTCTAGCGTAAACATGGCAGGGTGTGACTGTCAGCGGGTCAGCGCGAGCGCTAACTCAGTCCGAGACCAATTACCAGGCCGAGTGCGGTGCCGATGCCAATAAACAGGCCCATCACCATGAGCCCAACGGCGACATTACCCTTGCCGAGTTCTTCGCTGATATTGAATGTGACGGCGCGGTTAAACATTTTACAGCCCAGCTTCATGAACACCAGGGTGAGCAGGCCGCCAAAAATGACATAAAGAAAGTTCAACAGTATCGGATCGATTGGACTCATCTGTTACTCCGGGTTTAAATGGCTTACAGCTTTTCAGTTAAACTTCCATCACCACCCATGCACGGGGGCGATTCGGGGGCGTGGCCTTTTTCAAACCATTCCTCCATGGTCATGGTGTGTAATGCAAGCGCGTGGATTCCACCGTTGAGTTCTTCCTTGAGCGCAGCGTTTACCAGCCGGTGCCGTGCCAATAGCATCTTGTCTTTGAACGCATCGCTGACAATCACCACTTTGAAATGCGACTCGGAACCATCAGGCACGTTGTGCATATGGCTTTCGTTAATCACTTCGAGGTGTTCGGGCGCCAGCGCCTCGGCCAGTTTCTGCGTGATACGCGTTTTCATATTCATGCATTGATCATAGCATGAAAGCCGAACGCGGCATCGCGCCGCCAACCGGGCCTAGCGCAGCAGGGCGGTGACCAGCGCGCCAGCCAGGTCGCCGAAACCCCATACCAGGGTGCCTGCCACCAGCAGGTAAAGTCCGTGCAGGCCGCTTGCCCATATATCCTCGTCATCCAGTCGACTGGTGGGCAGATGCCGCACACTGTCAGCAAAGTCGCGGTGAAAATTAGTTTCATGATGTGCTCGACGTTGCTTGAGACGGCGGCTGTTTTCGATGATCTGGCAGGACGTCAGCCACATGCCAATCACGACCAGCAGCGAACCCGAGCGTGCAAACCAGCTCCAGTCACCTGCATCCAGGCTTAGCCAGATGCCGCCGCACAAGGTCACAGTACTCAGCAACAGGGCTTTGCCCGTGGTTAATGTGCGCGCAGAATTTTTATGGGGGATGCGTTTAACGCTATGCTGCTGCCAGGAATCAGGCAGGCTCACGCTGCATGACCCATTGGTTATTATGGTATATCTGCAAAGGCTGGTATTCAGATTTGTACTGCATTTTTCGACAGTTGCGTATCCAGTAACCGAGATAGAGATATTTCAGCTCCATCGCTGCGGCCTTGTCTATCTGCGTAAGTACGCAAAAATTTCCCAGGCTGCGCGCGCGTTCTTCGGGGTTGAAAAAACTGTACACCGCAGACAGGCCGTTTTGCAAGGGGTCTGTCGCCGCCACCGCAAGCAGACGCTGTCGAAGACGGATTTCAATAAAAAAAGTATCACTCCAGTAGCTGTAAAGAAAACTGGAAAAATCCTCGGCTGTCGGGTCGACCATGTCACCATCGCCGTGACGTGCATTGATGTAGTCACGGTAGAGTGCAAAATATTCATCCGTGTAATGCGCCTCCACCAGTCGAATGCTCAAATCCTGGTTGCGTGCGCGGCAGCGTTGTTGCGCGCGACGAGGGATGTACTGTTTGACGGCAATCCGGCAGGGCAGGCAGGCATCGCAATCGTGGCAGTGTGGCCGGTAGGTGAAATCGCCGCTGCGGCGATAGCCGATGGCAATCAGGCGGCTGTAGAGCTCTCGCGTCATTTTGACTGCAGGATCCGGCACCAGGTTGGTCGCGCGACGGTTTGGGAAATAACCGCATTCGTGCTCCGAAGTGAGGTACAGATGAATATTCTGCGTCGTCATGGGCTCATCATAGCACCGCCGGGGTAGCCCGAATCAAGCCTGTGATCGGCAGAGTCTGAGCTGCGTCACGAAATCAGGCGTGATAATGGTACAATCGCGCGCTGTTTAGAACACCGGAACCTGTCATGCCCAACGCGTCACGTACTCGCCAATTTCTTGCTGCACTCGAGCAGCGCATCCTGCTGCTGGACGGTGCCATGGGCACCATGATCCAGCGCCACAAGCTGGGTGAAGCCGAGTATCGTGGCGAGCGTTTCGCCGACTGGCCGTCAGACCTCAAGGGCAACAATGATCTGCTGGCGCTGACCCAGCCGCAGATCATTCGCGATATTCACACAGCCTACCTGCGAGGCCGGCGCCGATATCATCGAAACCAACACGTTCAATGCGACCCGGGTGGCGATGGCGGATTACGCCATGGAGGCGATCAGCTACGAGATCAACGTGGCCGCGGCAAAACTCGCACGCGAAGCTGCCGATGCGCTCAGCACTGAGGACAGGCCACGCTTTGTCGCCGGTGTGCTCGGCCCGACCAATCGCACCTGCTCGATATCGCCCGATGTGAATGATCCGGGCTTTCGCAACATCACCTTCAGTGAGCTGGCGCAGGCCTATGCCGAATCCACCCGCGGGCTGATCGAAGGCGGTGCAGATATCATCCTGATTGAAACCATTTTTGACACGCTGAATGCCAAGGCGGCGATTTTTGCCGTGCAACAGGTGTTCGAGGAAGACGCGGTTGAGCTGCCGATCATGATCTCCGGCACCATCACCGACCAGTCGGGCCGCACCCTCACCGGGCAGGTGACCGAAGCATTTTACAATTCCCTGCGTCATGCCAAGCCGGTGTCGATCGGCCTGAACTGCGCACTCGGGCCCGACCTGTTACGCCAGTATGTGCAGGAAATGTCGCGTATTTCCGAATTCTATATTTCGGCGCACCCGAACGCGGGCCTGCCCAATGAAATGGGCGGTTACGACCTCGATCCTCAGAACATGGCGAAAGATATCGGCGAATGGGCTGCAAGCGGCTTTCTCAATATCGTCGGTGGCTGTTGCGGTACCACGCCGGACCATATCGCGGCTTTTGCCAACGTGATTGCAGACAAGGCACCGCGGCAGATTCCGCAACTGCCGATGGCCTGTCGCCTGTCCGGGCTGGAGCCATTCAACATCACTGACGATTCGTTGTTCGTCAATGTTGGTGAGCGCACCAATGTCACCGGCTCGGCGATGTTCAAGCGCCTCATCAAGGACGAAAATTACGAACAGGCGTTATCGGTTGCGCAACAGCAGGTTGAAAACGGTGCGCAGATTATCGACATCAACATGGACGAAGGCATGCTCGATTCGCAGGCAGCGATGGTGCGTTTTCTCAACATGATCGCGGCCGAGCCGGACATTTCGCGCGTGCCGGTAATGATCGATTCATCCAAGTGGGACATCATCGAGGCCGGCCTGCAGTGTGTCCAGGGCAAGGGTGTGGTGAATTCGATTTCGCTGAAAGAAGGCGAAGAAAAATTTATCGAGCAGGCGAAAAAAGTACAGCGTTACGGCGCAGCTGTCATCGTGATGGCGTTTGATGAAGACGGCCAGGCGGACAGTTATCAGCGCAAGGTGGAAATCTGCACACGTTCTTACAAGGTGCTCACCGAAAAAGTCGGTTTTGCGCCGGAAGATATTATTTTCGACCCGAATATCTTTGCGGTAGCTACCGGGATAGAAGAACACAACAACTACGCCAATGATTTTATCGAGGCCACGCGTACTATCAAGCAGACCCTGCCGCACGCGATGATTTCCGGTGGCGTGTCTAATGTTTCATTCTCGTTCCGTGGTAACAACCCGGTGCGTGAAGCCATCCATTCGGTATTTTTGTATCACGCGATTAAAGCCGGCATGGACATGGGTATTGTCAACGCCGGCCAGCTGGCCGTGTATGACGATCTGCCCGATGAATTGCGCGAAGCAGTGGAAGATGTGATCCAGAACCGTCGTGCTGATTCCACTGACCGTTTGCTCGAAATTGCCGCCAACTATGTCGGCAAGGGTATGCAGGCCGAAAGCGGCAAAGACCTGGCGTGGCGAGAACTGCCGGTGAATGAACGCCTGTCACACTCGCTGGTGAAAGGCATTGCTGATTTCATCGAAGAAGATACCGAGGCCGCGCGAGCGCAGGCTGTGCGTCCGCTGGATGTTATCGAAGGGCCGCTGATGGATGGCATGAACATAGTCGGCGACCTGTTCGGTGACGGTAAAATGTTTTTGCCGCAGGTGGTGAAATCGGCGCGCGTGATGAAAAAAGCAGTGGCGTATTTGCTGCCGTTTCTGGAAGCGGAAAAAGACGGGGTTTCGCAAACCAACGGCAACATACTCATGGCCACGGTCAAGGGTGATGTGCACGACATCGGCAAAAATATTGTCGGCGTGGTATTGCAGTGCAATAACTACGAAGTGATCGATCTCGGTGTCATGGTGCCCGCAGAAACCATCCTCGCGGAAGCCAAAAAACACAATGTCGATATTATCGGCCTGTCAGGCCTGATTACGCCATCACTGGATGAAATGGTGCACATGGCAGCGGAAATGCAGCGCCTGGGATTGAAAATACCGTTGCTGATTGGCGGTGCAACCACTTCACGGATTCACACCGCGGTGAAAATTGAGCCGAAGTATGACAATGCCGTGGTCTATGTGCCCGATGCTTCACGCGCGGTGGGCGTGGCCGGTGAACTGCTCAGTGAAGACCGCCGCGTTGCCTATGTTGCTGCAGTGAAAAAAGAATACGATGATATGCGCGTGCAGCGTGCACAGCGTACGTCAACCCGTAAAACCTTCACGCTTGAACAGGCACGCGCCAATCGTTTCAAGTTTGACTGGGCAGGGTACACGCCGCCGGTGCCGACGTTCCTCGGCATCAAGGCGTTTGATGACTACCCGCTGGATGAGCTGGTGGACTACATCGACTGGACACCGTTTTTCCACACCTGGGAGCTGGCCGGTAAATATCCCAAAATTCTGCACGACGAAGTCGTCGGTGAAGAAGCGACACGTTTGTTCAACGATGCGCAGGCAATGCTGAAAAAACTTGTCGCGGAAAAATGGTTGCGTGCGCGTGCGGTGATCGGGTTCTTCCCGGTGAACAGCGTCGAAGATGATATCGAACTGTATACCGATGATACCCGCGCCGAAGTCAAAACCGTGCTGCATCACCTGCGCCAGCAAATGGCGAAACCCGATGACCGGCCCAACCAGTGCCTGGCCGATTATGTCGCGCCCAAGACATCTGGCAAGGCGGATTACCTGGGTGCATTTGCGGTCACTGCCGGCATCGGCATTGATGAACATGTCGCGCGCTTCGAGGCCGATCACGATGATTACAACAGCATCCTGCTGAAAGCGCTCGCCGATCGCCTGGCGGAAGCCTTTGCCGAGCGTATGCATCAGCGTGTGCGTAAAGAATTCTGGGGCTATGCGCGTGATGAGCAGCTCACAAATGACGAACTGGTCGCAGAAGCCTACCAGGGCATTCGGCCGGCACCCGGGTACCCGGCGTGCCCGGATCACCGTGAAAAAGCCAAGCTATGGCAGCTCATCAGGCCGGATGAAAATGCCGGGCTGACGCTGACAGAGAGTTTCGCCATGATGCCGGCCGCTGCCGTGTCGGGCTGGTACTTCTCACACCCGGATGCGCGTTATTTCGGCACCGGTAAAATCGCTCACGACCAGGTCGTGGATTATGCCGAGCGCTCTGGCAAACCCCTGGCCGAGGTGCAGCGCTGGCTGGCGCCGGTGATTGACGAGGGCTGAGTGTCGGAATAATTTGCACTACGAATTTTCTTGTAACTCTTTGAAATGGTTAATATTGGTTCGTATATGCTGATGCTTGACGATATCGGGTGTCATAAATACTTACACATATTCTCCCAGATAGTCCGGTTACACGTGATAACCACGGCAACTTGATGGTAAAGTGTCGAAATATCTATCAATCGCGCTTATGTTGCATGCGACAGAGTCTGTCGATAGCTAAATAACTAACTGTTATTATTAAATTTATTTGACAGAGACTACATCTTGGCGCGGAAAGTGCTAGTTATCTCGTGCTTTCAATATATTAATATTATTCATAAATAATCAAACGGATGGAATCAAAATGAAACAAATTTTTTCTGCATTTCTGCTCGCTTTTGGTTGCGGTGCAGTGTCTGCCGCACCCGTTGCTATCCTCGATTTACCGACTGAGTCAACGGGGCCATTTCGCCACAACGTTTTCCACGATGCGAGTACCAACGGCGGTGCAGGCGGTAGCATTTTTTCATGGTTTACATTGGACAGCGGAACCTGGGATGCCGCCACGGGCGACCTGGTACTTTCTGTTGATCTATGGAATGACAGTGCGCATACGGTTGCAGAAGGGACTGCAACAGCAGTCGGCAGTTTCGATCTGAGCCAGTTCAACGCACATGATGGTGGGCCGATTCTGGGAACAATTACCTGGGATTTCACCAATGCTACTGATTCAGGTTTGTTCGGGAATATAGTACTGACATTCCTCGACTATAACTATGCAACATCTACCGCGGGTCATACTGCGAATACTTACACGGGTGATTTCCTGACACTGTGGGGCGCTGACGGCACTTTCCTTACCGTAGATGACCCGACAGATCCCGACAAAAAGGCAGGAACGTTCTGGGAAGCAAAAGTGGGCATGGACATGGTTGCCCACCTTGTACCCGTACCCGCAGCCGTCTGGTTATTTGGCAGCGGTTTACTCGGCCTGGTCGGTGTTGCCCGACGTCGCCAGCTCAGCTAGTTCAACGACTCCGAAAGGAGAGGTATAGGTCTCGGAGTTTTTTTTCGGGATATGCAAGTCTCTCTCATTTAACCGGCGCATTAGCGCCGGTTTTTTTTCGTGCTGAATATTTCACTGAGCCTGCCAGTCAAACTTATCCACAATTTCGGTGGATAAGTTTGTGGATACCGGTTTGAGTACTGCGTGTGGGCTGATGGCGCGGTGTTTTACCAGGAATGACTGAAGTTTAGCCATGTTTTGTTTTTGAGATTTACGCAGTTGACAGTGCAACAGGTATAATGCCGCCACAATTCTGCTGGACTTTATTCTGTTATGTCTCTCGTGCGCTTACGCAATGTCAGTGTCAGTTTCGGTGGCCCGCCGATACTGGCTTCGATAAGTCTAAATATAGACAAGGGCGAGCGCGTGAGTTTGCTCGGGCGTAACGGTACCGGTAAATCGACCATGCTGAAAGCGATTGCGGGAACAGTCAGAATTGACGATGGTGAAATTGAGTTTGCACCGTCGATAAAGATTGCACAGCTCGAACAGGAAGTACCGGGAACCACCGCGGGCAGTGTTTTCGATGTAGTCGCCTCCGGCCTTGGTGAGCAGGCAGAACTTTTAAAGGCTTACCACCATGCAATCCATGCAATGGCGGTTGATGCCAGCGAAAAAGCCATCGCAGAACTGGGCCGCCTGCAGCACAAAATTGAAGATGCAGGCGCGTGGCAACTCAATACCCAGGTTGAAACTGTGCTGACCCGTATGCAGCTCGACGGCGATGCGGTATTTGCCGAGCTTTCCGGCGGCATGAAACGGCGCGTGATGCTGGCGCGTGCGCTGGTCATGGAACCTGATCTGCTATTGCTCGACGAGCCGACCAACCACCTTGATCTCGCTGCGATCGAATGGCTTGAGCAGCAGGTGCTCGAATTTGGCGGCGCAGTCCTGTTTATCACCCATGATCGCAGTTTCATGCGCAGACTGGCGACGCGCATCATTGAGCTCGATCGTGGCCGGCTGATTTCGTTTCCGGGCGATTACGATACCTATTTGCGTCGTAAGCAGGAATTGCTCGATGCGGAAGATGAGGCCAGCAAGCAGTTTGATAAAAAACTGGCGCAGGAAGAAGTCTGGATTCGACAGGGCATCAAGGCGCGGCGCACGCGTAATGAAGGCCGTGTGCGCGCACTGGAAAAAATGCGTGATGAGCGCCGGCAACGCAGAAATACTGTGGGTAATGTCGATATGAAAATCGTCAGTGGTGAGCGTTCCGGCAAACTGATTGCGGAAGCCGAAAACGTGAGTTTTTCCTATGAAGGCAACGCCCTGATTCGTAACCTCAATACCACCGTCCTGCGCGGCGACAAAATCGGCATTATCGGCCCCAACGGCGCAGGCAAAACCACGCTGTTGCAATTATTGCTCGGCAAGCTCAAGCCGCAGTCCGGGCAGATCAAGACCGGCACCGGGCAGACAGTGGCGTATTTTGATCAATTGCGCGCCCAGCTCGATGAAGAAGCCAGCGTGATCGATAACGTCTCGCACGGGCGTGAATTCATCGATATCAAGGGCAAACAGAAACACATCATTGGCTACCTGCAGGATTTTTTGTTTGCCCCGGAACGTTCGCGTTCCCCGGTCAAGGCGCTGTCAGGCGGCGAGCGCAACCGATTGCTGCTGGCAAAACTTTTTTCAAAACCGGCGAATATCCTGGTGCTCGACGAACCCACCAATGATCTCGATGTTGAAACCCTGGAACTGCTGGAAGAACTGCTCATCGAATTCGACGGCACCCTGCTGCTGGTGAGTCATGACCGCGAATTCATCAACAATGTTGTGACCAGCACCCTGGTATTCGAAGGTGATGGCCGTGTCAGTGAATACCCGGGCGGGTATGATGACTGGCAACGACAGAAAAAATCAGCCGCCACTGGCAGAGCTCAAAAACCTTCGGCCGCGGGTGCGGCTAGTAGCCGGCAAAACAGCGTGGATAAAGCCAGCAAACCTGCGGCTAAAAAGCTTGGCTACAAGCAACAACGTGAGCTCGAATCCCTGCCGGCCAGTATTGAGCGACTTGAGTCGGATATCGATGCACTCCAGGCCGAGATGTCGCAGCCGGCATTTTTTCAGAAACCCAAATCCGAAATCATCAAATTGCAGGAACAGCTGGCCCAAAAGCAGCAGGAACTCGGAAAATGCTACACCCGCTGGGAAGAGCTGGAATCTTCCTGACAGCTTAAAAAAATTAATTATCCGCAGATGAACACGGATAAAAGCAAATTAATTGGCCGCGAAGATCGCAAAGGCCGCGAAAAAATAACTTTAATATTTGTTTCGCGTTCTTTGCGATCTTCGCGGCCTGATTTGTTTGTTGCTATCCGTGTTCATTTACTTCGCGCTTTCCTGCGCTGCACCCTTCGGGCCGCACTATCGTGCGTTCAAAATGCTCCCGGCATTTTAGTGCGTTCATCTGCGGATAATTAATATTTAGTCTTCAACCACCAGCTGGCGGATAATTTCTGCCAGTTGACGCGTTGCCGGGCCGGCATGTTCGGAGTCGCCAAAAATTAGCTGCAGGCTGGCGTGATAACGCTGGCCTTCGCTGAGCGCAAGGGGTTTGAGCTGACGGGTATCAAGTAGTGTTTCAATTGCGTGAAACGGTAGCCAGCCAAAACCCAGTCCGGAGCTGATGGCTGCCACCGCGGTTTCAATTTTGCTTACTGTCCACTGATGTTCAGCACCCAGCCAGCCGACATCCATTTTACTGGCAATGCCCGAATCACGAATCACCACCTGCAGTTCTTTTTCAAGATCGGCCGCAGTGAGCGTGCGCCCGAGCTGATGCAATGCGTGCTGCGGATGAGCCACGGCAATAAATTCAATCGGGATCAGGAAATCTCCGAGGAACCCCGATGGCGCGCGCGTGCCAATGACCAGGTCAGCAGTGCCGGCACGCAGGGCATCTTCGGCGCCCGACAGCACGACTTCGGAAAGCTGCACGCGAGTTCCGCGGCTGAGCGGCTCAAACAGGCGCAAGGCTTTCATCAACAGGTGCGTAGGGAATGCGGAATCCACCACCAGCGAGATACTGGCCTCCCAGCCACGATCCAGTGAGCGTGCCAGCTCTTCAAGCCGCTCGGCTTCGCGCAACAGCTGCTGCGAGCGCCGGTAGATGACACGGCCGTGCTCGGTCAGCTGCGCCTTGCGGCCGACGATTTCCAGTACCTGCATGCCCAGTTGCTCCTGCAGGCGCGCGATGTGATAACTGATAGACGACTGGCTGCGGTGCAGCTTTTCAGCGGCACGGGCAAAGCCGCCAGTTTCGATGACTGCATTCAGGCTGCGCCATTGTTCGATAGACACATTGCTGGCCGACATATCTAAAATCTCGATTGAAATAATAGAATTATTATACTTATATATCGAAATTATTAGTACATAATAGCTGCGTCCGTCACACATTCACTGGGGGTGAACATTATGGATAAAGCAATCGAACTACTCGGCCGTCTTCTGCTGGGCCATATTTTCCTGCTCGCCGGGATTAACAAGATATCCGGTTACGAAGGTACACAAGGCTATATGGATGCCATGGGTGTGCCGGGTGCATTACTGCCGCTGGTTATCATTCTCGAAATCGCGGGCGGTCTCGCGGTCATCATCGGCTTCAAAACAAAATGGGCTGCCTACGCGCTGGCAGTTTTTACCGTGGTTGCAGGGATTCTTTTCCACAGCGATTTTGCTGATCAGATGCAAATGATACTGTTCATGAAGAACATAAGTATTGCAGGTGGTTTGTTACTGCTGGCGGTGCACGGTAGCGGTGTATTCAGCCTGGATAGCAAGCTCGGTTCCTGAATTGCGTGGTAGTAATGTCGTGCGGCCTGTCCAGGGATGGCGGGCGCACTATTTTTAAAGGAGATCACAATGAGTAAGGTATTTGTTCATAATTCGACAGACACTGAAGAAGGCGCAGGCGCAAAGGTGCGTCGCCTGTTCCCGGTGGCAGGCATGATGAACTTTGATCCCTTTGTGCTCTGGGATGAATTCACCGTGCCGCAATCGGCCGGTTTTCCAGATCACCCGCATCGCGGTTTCGAAGGTGTCACCTATGTTTTCGAAGGCACGATGCAGCACAAGGATAATCTAGGCAATGATTCCACTGTCGCCGCGGGTGGACTGCAGCGATTTACCGCAGGCAAGGGCATTGTGCACTCGGAAATGCCCTCCTCGAATGTGACGACGCGCGGTATCCAGTTATGGGTGAACCTGCCGCAACGACTCAAGCAACACCCGGCTGAATATCAACAGGTGAGTGCAGATGAGGTGCGCGAAACGCAAATTGAACAGGGCCGCGTGCGCGAACTCACCGGGACAGACGCGGCCTTAAAATTACTCACGCCGACGCGATACCTCGATCTAAGCCTGAACGCGAATGCGACATATACAGAAACGCTGCCAGCTGAGTTTCGTGGATTTGTCTATCTCGTCATGGGCCAGGCCAGTGTCAATCACACAACAGTAAATGCCGGCCAGGCGATTTTTTTTGAATCCGGTGGCGAGATCGAGATTAGCGCCACCAGCGACAGCCGATGCATGCTGTGTTTCGGCAAACCACATAATGAGCCCATCTATCAGCACGGCCCCTATGTTGATTAATACCTGCAACGACTAAGCCCTGGATACTGAGATATCTATCAAGTACTTCATGCGACTGCGACAGTACTGCATGATGGTGGCATAACACGCTACATAGCCTATTTCCTGCATGTGAGGCATGCCATAGTATTCGATGCATTTCCTGACATGCTGTGAACTGATTCAAACCCCGTTAACGCCTGCTTCCGCTATACTTGCGAAAAATAAACAATAACGATACTACGGGAATAGCTATGCCAGGCAGGATATGTTTGTGGACAGCAATATTATCGCTCATGATGCTTTTTCACGCCCAGGCTGTAATTGCAGACGATAGCCGTGGCAGAATTCTGAAAGTCAACGGAGATGTCTACGTTATTAATCCACAGGGCGTGAAGCGCAAGCTGGATACTTCAAAAGAAGTTGTGCGAGAGCTGGATACCATTGTGACTCTCGACGGTGGCAGGGCAGTGGTTCAGTTCGATGATGGCGCGCTGTCAGTACTGGATGAAAAAAGCAGTTTACGTGTTGAAAAAACCAGCTGGCTGTCACATTTAGGTGGAAAAATATATTTTACTTTCCGCAAGGTCTTTGGCCAGCCCCGCCAGGTCAGGTCAAGCTTCGCCACGATTGGTGTGCGCGGCACGACCTTTATTGTGTATGCAGACGATACCGGTGAAGGCATTGCCCTGCAGGAAGGCCGGCTGGAAATTGAATCACCAGGCGACGATTTTGAATTGCATATCAAGCGTGAGCTGGATGAGTTTGAAGCATTCAAACAGCAGGCGATCGAGCGCCGTGAAGCCATGCTCAGTGAATTTGATCAGTACAAGCAACAGCTCGACCGCGAGTTTATCGAGTATAGAAAAAACTTTACGCTGGAAGCCAACCGAGTAATTCGCTTCGATGGCAAGCGTGTTGATGAGACCAGTATGGATGACGCGGACAACACCCGGGTCAAGCAAGATTTTATTAGTTTCGAACAGGAAGCCGGCGAGATGCTAATCCAGTTCCGTGAACAGTCTATGCAGCCTCGTGAAGCGTCAGAGTCTGACGAGTTTTAAAAAATAATTATCCGCAGATGAACACGGATAAAAGAAAATTAATTGGCCGCGAAAAACGCAAAGGCCGCAAAAAAATAACTTTAATTTTTGTTTCGCGTTCTTCGCGTTCTTAGCGGCCTGATTTGTTTGTTTCTATCTGCGTTCATCTGCGGATAATGGCTTGTTTTCACAAACCCCGCGTTGCCCTGCAGGCCGCCACTGTGCAATGCCAGGATGCGTGTGCCGGGTTTGAAATTGTCCCCTTTTTGATCATGTCGAATACGCCGTAAAACATTTTTGCGGTATACACCGCGTCAAGCGCAAATCCGAAATCGCGTTCAAAGTCGCGCATAAAATTCAATAAGGTTTCGTTGCAGCGTGCATAACCGCCGAAATGATAGCCGGTTTCCAGTTGCCAGTTAGTATGAAGCGTACTCTTACCAGTCGAAAGCATGTGCGTGATTTCATCACGCAGGAATTCGCCGCGCTTGAGAACTGCAAAACCGATGGCTGTTTGATGTGCCTGCAGGCCGAGGCTGATGCCCGCCAGCGTTGTGCCGGTACCGCAGGCGCAGGTGATGACGTCAAACGGCTGCGCAATTTCACGCGCCAGTTCGCAACAGCCCTGCATTGCAAGCGCGTTGTTGCCACCTTCTGGAATCAGATAAAAATCGCCGAAATGCTGGTGTAGTTTTTGTATGAATTCTGGCGAATCTTTTTTGCGGTATGACTGCCGGTCGACATAATGCAAACGCATGCCGCAATCGCGGGCAAAACTGAGCGTCGGGTTAAGCTTCGCGTGTTGTTCACCGCGGATTACGCCGATGGTGTTCAGCCCCAGGCGTTTTCCGGCTGCCGCAGTGGCGTAGATATGGTTAGACCAGGCGCCGCCAAAGGTGAGCAGGGTGTGTTTGCCCTGTTGACGGGCTGCCTGGAGATTATATTTGAGCTTGTGCCACTTGTTTCCGCCAAGCTCGGGGTCGATAAGATCTTCGCGTTTGACCAGCAGCTCGACGCCGGCGGCAGTAAACAGGTCTGAAACTAACTGCTGAACGGGTGCAGGTTTGAGGACCGGCGAATTATTTTGTGGCAACTACGTGAACGACTTTCGAATATTCAAAATACACATTGCGATCATCGTACACCCAGGTGGTAATCGGCGGAGTGCCAACCGCGGGTGAAATCTGGATCGGGCGACCGAGTTCGTTTTGCACCTTGTCCATGCTCATGCCGCGGCGGGGAAAATCCAGCAGGTTCACCGGTAATGTTTCGCCTGGTTGCAGATCAATGGCATCACCCATGACCTGTTCAACCGAGGTCACCGCGGTTTCTTCAACCATGGGTTCGGGTTCGGCAATGGCCTCGGGTGGCGGCAGCGGTGTCGGTTCGCGATCGCTCATTGACGGGCGATCTGCAAATGCAGAAGAAGTGGCCAGCAGCAGGCTGGTGATGAAACCGCTGGCAATAATGCGTGCAATATTTTTCATGTTAGTGTCCTTGATGCCTGTTACAACCGTGATTGACCAAGTGTAGCACCCAGCAGCAAAAAGTGGCTGCGTAACTATCAGCCGTAGCGCTTGAATACCAGGCAGGCGTTGGTGCCGCCAAAACCAAAATTGTTCGACATCACCGCATTCAGCGTGACATTGTCCTTGCGCCTGGTGACGATCGGCATGCCTGCTGCATTCTCATCCAGGTTCTCGATGTTGGCAGACGCCTGGATAAAATTATGCTTCATCATCAGCAGACTGTAGATGGCTTCCTGCGCACCGGAGGCACCCAGCGAATGTCCGGCAAGCGACTTGCTCGAACTGATCGGTGGAACCTGGTCACCGAAGGCCTGTTTGATTGCCTGCAATTCCTTGGTATCACCCACGGGTGTGCTGGTACCGTGTGAGTTGATGTAATCAATCGGCTGGTCAACAGTCGACATCGCCATTTGCATACAGCGCACCGCGCCTTCACCCGACGGGGCGACCATGTCAGCACCATCGGAAGTGGCACCGTAGCCGACCACTTCGGCATAAATCGGTGCACCGCGTTGCAGCGCATGTTCGAGTTCTTCGAGCACCACCACGCCACCGCCACCGGCGATCACAAAGCCATCACGCTCGGTGTCATAGGTGCGCGAGGCTTTTTCCGGGGTGTCGTTATATTTTGTCGAGAGTGCGCCCATGGCATCGAACAGCATGCTCAATGACCAGTGTTCTTCTTCACCACCGCCGGCAAAAATAATGTCCTGTTTGCCCATCTGGATCAGCTCGTATGCATTGCCGATACAGTGCGTGCTGGTGGCGCAGGCAGAGCTGATGGAATAATTGACGCCCTTGATCTTGAACGGGGTCGCGAGACAGGCGGAAACCGTGCTCGCCATGGTGCGTGGCACCATGTAGGGGCCGACCTTGCGCAAACCGCGGCTGCGTAAAATATCGGCAGCTTCGACCTGGTTGGCGGAGGACGCCCCGCCCGAGCCCATAATCAGGCCGATCCTGGGATCTGCGAGTGCTTCCGGGTCGAGTTTTGCATCGGCCACGGCCTGTTGCATCGAGATATAGGCGAACGCGGCTGCATCGCCCATAAAGCGTTTGACCTTGCGGTCGATGTGTTCATCAATATTGATTTCAATGCTGCCTGCAACATGGCTGCGCATGCCCATATCAGCATAAGTTTGCTGAAATCGTATCCCCGAACGGCCCTGCTGCAGGGATTCCAGTACTGCGGACTGGTCATTGCCAAGACAGGAGACAATACCAATACCAGTGACAACAACGCGTTTCATGACGTGACCTTAGAAATTATCAGTAGATGAAAATAATCCTACCCGCAGGTTTTTGGCGGTGTAGATGGTGCGGTTATCGACAGACACCCTGCCATCGGCGATGCCGAGGATCAGGTCGCGCGCGATAACCCGCTTGATATCTATGCTGTAGCTGACCGTGGTAGCAGTGGGTAATACCTGGCCGGTAAATTTAACTTCACCCACGCCGAGGGCGCGGCCGCGGCCGGGGTGGCCGCACCAGCCGAGGTAAAAGCCGACCAGCTGCCACATGGCATCGAGGCCGAGGCAGCCGGGCATCACCGGGTCACCCTTGAAATGGCAATCGAAAAACCAGAGATCGGGGCGGATATCCAGCTCGGCGAAAATCTCGCCCTTGCCATACTCGCCGCCGTGGTCGGCAATGTTGACCACGCGGTCAAACATCAGCATGTTGGGGGTCGGTAACTGTGCGTTACCCGGGCCGAACAGCTTACCGTGCCCGCAGTCCAGCAACTCGTCATAATTATACGAGCTCTGCCTGGTGAAGGGTTTCTGGTCTGCGAGCATATACATATCCGGTGAAAGGGTTAAAGTAAGCGCGATTCTAGCGGAAAACGAATGATGATGGTAATAGTGAGATTTATCTATGATCGCCTGCGTCGGATGGACTGAGCATGTTGCTGGATATTGGGCTTATTTTGTCATTATCGGCAGCACTGTGGTACTGGTGGGATACGACGCGCTGTAACGAGATTGCTGCACATCATTGCCGCCACATGTGCGAGAGCTCAGCAGTGCAACTGCTGGACAGTTCGGTCAGCCGACAGCGACTCTGGCTGCGCCGAAATGAAAACGGCAGAGTTGAGCTCTGCCGTTTGTATACCTTTGAATTCAGCGGCGATAGTGAATCACGTCACTATGGCTACGTGGTTCTGCTGGGTCACCGTGTCGGGGAAACCAGCATGGAAGCCTGGCGCCTGCCTCAGTAAGTAAAGAAGCGTTTGTCGAAACGCAGGCGGGCCGGTTCGGTTTCGCCCTCAGGGGTCACCTTGAGCTCAAATTTGAGAAACTCGCCATCGCTGATTTTGGATTCGGCCAGGTAGTAAATGGCATTGCCTTCCCTGATTTCACGGAACTCCAGTCCTTTGAGCTGCCCGGTGAGATTGCTCGCGTGGCCTTCGACTTTCGCGGCCGTGGGTTTGCCCGTGGTGTTCATCACTTTCTTGAGCACGGCAATATTGATAATGATGCGATTATTGCGGCGAATCAGGTCGTAGGTTTTGGCTACTTCGGGCTCAAGCGTGTCGCTTCTGAATGCGTTGTAATGAATCACGTAGTCGCCGAATTCTTTTGAACTTTCAGCGTTGGCGTGCAGGCTGAGGCTGAACAGTGCGAGTAGCGCGAAGAATTTCAGGGTTCGGTTAAAGTACAGGCACATAGCAAATTCCTCTGGATTGGGTGGTTCTGAATTTATTATAGGAAACCCTGACTTGATCAGCTTTGGACAGTGTTTCCACGGTTTTTATTGCCCCACATGGGCTCTAGAGTAGCATTATTTGGCTGCTTAAGGTATAGACGCCTGGTCGCTCGAGAGTGCAGTCAACAGCTCCTCGCCAAGCACAGTGTGGCGCCAGCCCTCACGTATGTTGAGACCGCGCTCACCGGCAATAAGTTTCTCCAGTGCTTTGCGCGAACACAATACGCTGGGCGCTATCCCCAGGGTGGCCGCCTTCTGGTTCACCACTGCCTGCAGTTTCTTGAGCAGCGCCTTGTGCGCCGCATCCGGTCGATTTGAGCTGGTTTCTGGCCAGCTTTCCGGCGCTGCATTCAAACCTGTCTGGATAGCTGAGTACAGAGCGGCCAGGTGGTGCGGCGCAAAAGCGCGCGGCAAGGGGCGGCCCTCGGCCAGTGCGGCCTCGGTGGCGGGTGGCGCGGTCACCAGTTGAACGACGCGTTCATCACTCAGTACACGTCGGCGTGTCAGGTTATTCTCGATTGCCACGGTTTCGCGCCAGCGAGCAATGCTATCGACAATGGCGAGCTGTTGTCCGCTAAGCCGCTGGGTGCCGCGAACGCGCTTCCAGCAATAATCAAAATCAGGTTCGAAACGTTTGCCGCTGGCGCTCAGTTCCACGCAATCCTGCAAGAACCACGCCTGCCTGCCAGTGCTATCGAGTTCCTGCTGCAACAAGGCATACAGTGGTGTCAGGTAACGCACATCATCAGCGGCATAGTCGAGTTGCTGTTTGCTCAGCGGACGTTTTAACCAGTTGGTGCGGGTCTGGGATTTGTCCAGCGAGACACCGAGTTTTTTCTCGACCAGGTTGGCATACCCGATCTGGTCAGCTTCATCGAGCAGCGCGGCGGCAATCTGGGTATCCAGTACCGGTGTCGGCAGGGCGCCAAGGTAGTGATAAAACACTTCGAGATCCTGCATGCAGGAATGAAAAATTTTACCGACATCGGGGTTGAGCAGGCATTGCGCGAGTTGCTCGCGGGCATCAAACGCCAGCACATCGACGCAGGCAATATGTTCACCTCCGGCAATCTGCACCAGGCCGAGCTCGGCAAAATACGTGGTTTCGCGAAAAAATTCCGTGTCGACTGCTATCAGCGGTTCGTGCTGTATTGTTTTGAAATAAGTATCAAGTTGAGTGCTGCTTGTTATTAATAAGTTATCCATCAAGTTTTGGCGGCCAGTAATTCGATCTGGTAACCATCAGGATCCTCGACAAAGGCGATGATGGTGGTGCCGGCATTCATCGGCCCGGCTTCGCGAATGATTTTTCCGCCACCGCTGCGGATTTTTTCAGCCGCTGCGTAGACATCATCAACTTCGATAGCGAGGTGGCCGAAGCCACTGCCGAGATCGTAATGTTCAGTATCCCAGTTATAGGTGAGCTCGATCACGCTGTTGTTTTTTTCGTCGCCATAACCCACAAACGCCAGGCTGAATTGTCCCGCCGGGTAATCCTTCTGGCGCAATAGTTTCATGCCCAGGATTTCGGTATAAAATTGTATGGATTTCTGCAGGTTTCCAACCCGGATCATGGTGTGGAGCAGTCTCATAGTGAATCCTGGTGAAGGCCCGTGGTGAGCAAAAGCCGGAATGTTATATGTTACATTGTGCGTGCCGGTGTGGCGAGCGGTGTAGTTGACAGACGTAGAGAGCGAGTCGATGGATTTTTCATTCAATGCAAATAATTTTCGTGACCTGTTCCAGGCCGCGGCCGAAGACCACCTGCGCACCCAGAAAGCACAGGCCGGTGATGATGTGAATGCATCACAGAATATTGTGCCGGCGATGTTGCAGGCGATTGATGTGATGCAGCGCGCCGATGCCGATTTCGCGGCTCGCGACAGGCAAGCAGAGGCTGAGCCACCCTTGCATCCGGAAGACGTTACCGAAATCGGCGACTATGCGCTGTCATTGCTCGAGGCGCTGGTGTCCAACGAGGAGGACGTGAGTGGACGTCAAAACCGCGAGTTGATGCGCCTCGCGATCCCGGTATGTGTGTGGGTGGCCGACCACGGTGGCCAGTTGCAGCATATTGAACTGGCGGTCAATTCGCTGGCAGGGTATGCCAATGAACTGAAGGACATGCTGCACCTGGCAGAGTTGTGCCGGGTGATGGCGAAAATCATCGATGCCGTGACCGACGAGATCAGGCGTGATCTTGAACAGACCAATCCGATGCGTCCCTGGCGCATACTCAATCTCAACTACGGCATTGTCGCCACCCGCAGCCACGATACCGCGCTGATGGAACAGGCGTATGCAGCGCTGGTGAAAAACCTGCCGCAGGATGCGCGCCAGTTTTTCCGCGAGGGCATGCAGCAGATGGATATTATCGGTTACCCCGAGGACGTCAGGGCGGTCGTGCAAAAATACGACCAGCTATGGGGCGCGCAGTCCACCTTGCATTAGCCGGGCGTATCTATCACACGGTGTTTGGCCTGGATGTAATGCTTATGCGGTACATGCAGTAGATCAGCCAGCTTTCTCACCAGGTGTTCTTCAAAGCTGTCGATGTGCGCATCTGCCCAGGCAATTTTCCACAGGTCTTCGACCAGCTGTATTTTCTGTTGCTGCGTGTAGTGTTGATTAATTAATGATGTGAACTGATAGTAATCTGCGGCAGCGTGTTTTTCTTCGTGTGCGAGTTCAAGCACGGTTTCGGTTTCTGTCGGCTCAAGCCTGAAATGCGCCTGCAATACTTCGCGCAAGCGGGATTCTTCAGCGGCAGTTATTTCAAGATCGGCGTGCATCATTTCGATCAGTAATGCGGCAGAGGCCAGTTTCAATCGATGTTCCAGATCATCGGCAGCATCAGTGGGCTGCATATGTTTTTCAAAAAACTGCCGAATGCGTGCAATCATGATTTCTGCCTGGCCTGCATTAGCTGTTCGAAAGCAACAGCATCAAAGCCGACGTACTTTTTATCATCGATCAGCAGAATCGGAATGCCACCACCGTTCGCCTGCTGGTAGAGCTTTTCGCCTTCAGCCGAGCTTTCGATGTCGTATTCACAATAATGCACATTATTTTTCTGGAAATAGCGGCGGGCTTCGGCGCAATAGGTGCACCACCACGTGCCCAGCATGATGACGTCCGGGTTGGTGTCGAGAATCTCGGTACTGCAAGCAATGGTCGATACGGTATTGCGGTAGCTGGCGAATACCATTACCAGCAACAGTGCGCCAAATATCAGGAACCCGCTGATTTTGCGCGATGTTTTTGCGGATGATTTTTCGGTGGTATTTTCAGTCATTAGATTTAGCACGCCTGCTTACCTTACAAAGACAGGCCGCCAAGGGCAAGGTTCACTACGCCGCGGTTTTGCCACGGCGTAGTGAACCCGGGGTGAGTGTGCAGTGCGCCTTACTTGCGGTATGAACGCAGCTGGCTCATAAAATGCTTGCGGTAATACAACACAGCACTGGTGCCGTTTGCCTTGACATCAATAATTTGCCATTTTGTTCCGTTGTGGCGCATGCGGAACTCAAGGCGCGCCGGGTAATCATTGTCGCGATAAACCTGCACCGGTACGATAGCCTCGTTTCTCCCGCTGTTACGCGCGCTGAGTATCTTTACCTGGTTGCCGTCCGGGTCAAAACTGCCCAGGTGCCTGGCGAGGCTGCCGAGGAAAGCTTCTTTCAGCTGCTGTTCAAAGTCGAGTTTTTCCTTTTTGCTCATCTGGCGGGCATACGGGCCGGTGATCCATGTCGCCATGTCGTCGAAGGAAAAATGCGGGATGATTTCGTTTTCGATAAAGCTGCGCAGTAACACTGGATTGGCGGTGTCGGTGCTTTTGCTGAAGGTGTTTATTTTGCCCAGCGCATCATGAATGGATTTTGCGGGATCCCCTGCAGTTGAGCGCGATGGTCCGTAATACGGGTTGTAGGCATGCGCCAGCTGGCTAACGAATAAGAGCATGATGACGGTGAACTGGTATAGGTGCTTTTTCATTTATTCGGTCTCATATCAGTGGTTAGTTATTATCTGCGCGGCTGTACACCGGGCACGCTTGTCGGATGCAAACTCGCATAATCATATCAGGAAAGAATGCCCAGATGTGTACTCGCGTGGCGGGCTAACCACGCCTGAGTTGATCTATATCGGGGTCGCCGTGCCGGGCTGTCGAAACCGTGGCGGGATCAATAGAAGTTGTACTTGGCTATACGCTTGATTTTGACTTCGCTGGTTTTGCCGAACACGGTCACCCGGGTAATGATGGGCGCGTTTCCGTGACAATAGTCTTCAAACGGCAGGCGTTCCTGGATATCGATGCCATCAAATTCGACCGTGACCGCGCCGGAGATCGAAGCACCGCAGCGGCCGGAAAGATCACGGCTGAAAACTTGTGGTTCCAGCGTGGTCAGGTATTCGCCGCTGCTGAGTTTGCAGGTTTTGGCGAGCTTGCGTGTCCTGGTGATTCTGCTCGAATTTTTTTTATGTTCGATGTCGACCATGTCCCACGGACTGTAGGTGCCGTCAGCGTCGGAATAGGTGAATTTTTTGCCTTCATCGGTGTGCAACAAGGTGTTGGTAATCGTGATGATATCCGCGTCAATGTCGCACTTGTATGTGATTAGAGGGTAAAACGTTTCAGCGAATGCGGCGCCCGTCCAGGGCAGGCTGGAAATCAGAAAACAGCTGATGTATCTGAGTATGCGCATCGTATACCTCACAAGCTGCCATTGTTATGGAAATGCTGAAGAATTCAGAGCCTCCTTATAAATATCAGACTTGTTTGCAGCATCTTGCTGAGTCTTAATATCAGGCCTGAATCATTATGCCTGTTAGACAAAGTATAGTTAGCCAATTGTATATAATTCAACCGAATATCTGTGAAATTGCTCACTTTACTGCATTAAATTCACATATAACTGCTGTCACAGCGCTGCTGTCGGCAGCATATCAGCCATTATTGCTGATAGTAGTAATCGTATTTTTCCAGGATTTTTTTCATAAATTCCCAGGCTTCGCTATAAGTCAGGCCGCTTTTCTCAGGTATGACGATTTTCACGTAGAGCGATTTGCCGTGTTTTTTCTTCAGTGCATCCAGTCGCTTATAGAGATCTTTCTCGCCCACGGTGGTGTAATCCTTGTCATTGGCGTCCTTGAAACGTATCACGGTTTTGTCGTTCTTGCGCTCATGAAAAACGCTGACAACGTATTTGCCCTTTGCGGTACGTGCCGGTTTGATGAGTTTGTCGTACTTGACCTTGAGAGAACCGAAATCGTCCTGCAGGCTGGCCAGTTCCCGGGTCCGGGTTTCCTGTTCCTGGCGCAGGATAATTATCTGGTCGCGCGTGGTATTGAGCTCTTCACTTTGTTGGCTAAAATTGGTGCGCAAGGCGGCCAGGTCGGTGCTCGAACTTTCAAGCTGTGATGTCAGCAATACGATTTTTTGCTTGTTATTCTCTATCTCGTTCTGTAATTGCTGATTTTCTGACAGCACCACGATAACCTGTTTTTCCTTGTCCTCCAGGGTGTTGGCGAGCCGCGAGTTCTGTTCGCTGGCGTGCATCATCTGCATCCGCAGCATCGAAATTTCATGCTGTGCCTGCGCCAGCTGTTCTTCCAGCGTGGCATTTTCTTCGGATGTATTCAGTATCTGCTGCGTGGCGATTTCTTCGGCCATCATGCTTTTGCGCAGCTGTTCGATGAGTTCCCAGTTACGCACCATCAATAACGAAGAGGTGATCAGGAATATCATCACCACCACGGTCATGATATCGGTAAACGATGGCCAGAAGCTGTCACTGCTGAGGTTGGCACGCCTTAGGTCGATAAATTCATCGTGCACGGTATTAGTCCCTCAGGCGGAAGCCGTCACGCAGCAGTTGCTTGATCTGCTCGATGTCCGTGCTCAGCTGACTGAGGCGGTCGCTATAGCCGCTGGTAATGGCATTCAGGTTGCGCCCGGCTTCGAGGTAGTCGAGCTGGGTTTTCGACATGCTTTCGGCGGCGGTGCGCAGGGCTTTCACCAGGTTGCCGACTTCGTGCAACATGCTGTCAGTCTGGTAGGTAAAGCGCGGCATAATGAACAGGCTGGTGGCCTGTTCGATGCCGCTGAGCAACTGGGTCTGGGCATCGGTCAGCTTGAGGTAGAAATAACCAAAAAACAGGTAACACACGATCGCCGTGGTGGTAGTGGACAGCGCTGTCGACATGCCGTGAATCACGATACCCATGCCGCCGATACCGTCCGCGCTTTCGATAATGCTGGAAGCGCCGAGCAGGGCGATCGACAGCGATACAATAGTGCCGAACACGCCAACCAGAATCAGGATGTTGCTGATGAACCGGGGCAGGCTCAGGCGCGTGCTCTCGGTCGCCATCAGGGTTGAAGCCAGCGCGCTGTGATTGACCGCCACATTGTGCTTGCTGATTTCCAGTACCGCGGTATAGCGCCCGTAGATCAATGATTTCTTGCTGATCTTGTCGGTCGGACGGGGTTCGTCTTTTTCAACATTGAGCAGAAAGCGGGCGAGCGAACTTTCTTCCAGGCTGTATTTCAGCAACAGCCCGATGATGCGGAACATGCCGAGTGCAAACAGCACGAGAATACTGCCGTTGACGATGAAGCCGGTATTTGTGGTCTGGTTCTTGAAATAAATATCGCGGATAAAATCGATATTAATCAGCAGAAGCAATGCCAGTAACAGCGACAGCACCAGAAACTGAAACAACACCTGTCGGCTGTAATTCGCCTTGAACTGGATCATAAACAAAGCCCTGTGCGTGGGAGTGTGCGAAAGGTCTGGCCGGCGTATGTAATATTAATGGGTGTCACCAGGTCCAGTGTGCGATGGCGGCTATTGTACATCAGCCGCCTGTGATGTTAATCCCTCGGGATTGATTTAACACAGCCATCAACGGGTTTTTCGCGGATAGCGGAAGCAGTCGACAGTATGGTCATTGACCATGCCGGTGGCCTGCATGAAGGCATAACAGATGGTACTGCCGACAAAACGAAAGCCGCGCTTTTTCAGTGCTTTGCTCATGGCGTCGGACTGCTCGGAGGTGGCGGGCACCTGGCTATGATTTTTCCAGCGATTAATACGCGGTTTGCCGTCGACAAACTGCCACAGGTATTTATCCAGGCTGCCAAATTCGCTTTGCACTTCGAGCGCGATTTTTGCATTCGAGACTGTTGATTCTATTTTCAGGCGGTTACGTACGATGCCGGGGTTGTGCATCAGCGATTCGATTTTGCGTTTTGTATACTTCGCCACGCGCTCGATTTCAAAATGATCAAATGCCTCGCGGTAGTTGTCGCGTTTTTTCAAAATCGTGACCCAGCTGAGCCCGGCCTGCGCGCCTTCGAGTATCAGAAACTCGAACAGCTGCTGGTCATCGTGCAGTGGCTTGCCCCATTCATTGTCGTGGTAATCGATTTCAAGTTCGCTGCCCTGGCACCAGCGGCAGCGTTTTTTTTCAGTCGTCTTCATGCGCGGGACCAATGTTGATGCCGATAGACAGGCGCGCTTCGGCACTTTTGTTTTCGCTGACTTCATGCACTGCATCGGGTGCAAAAAATACCAACATGCCGGCTTCAGGCGTTATCGTTATATCACCGCCAGGCTGGTGCAGCAGCAGGTTGCCGGCGTTTTCCGGCACGCTGACATAGTAAACCGCGGAAAGCACCTCGTCGTCGTCATCATGGCGGTGCGCGGTGGTTACCGCGCCCGGTGGCATATAGTTAAACCAGCCGCCGGCGCGGAGGTTTTTCTGACCGCTGATTGCCACCGCATGCGCCGTCGCCTGTTCGAGCACGGTGGCAAGCTGCGGTACCTGTTTTATGCTGAGATAAATATTTTCATAGCGATCATTGAACAGGTGGGTGCGCCTTACATCATCGTCCTCATAGTGGGCCAGAAAGCTGGCGAGCAACGCGCGATTAATGCTTTCTGCGCCGCTCAGGCGCTGCTTCTGGATAAACGTTTTTGAAATCATGGTGAGGACATCTTGCAGTGTAATGATTGCGCCATGCGCGAGTTGGCTGGCTCATTTTGTGAAATGCCGCGCAATAATTCAATGTGGTGTTCGCCATCGAGCGCAGACGGACGGTCAATTGTGAAATATTATCATTATAACTACATGATTATAAAGTGTATTTATGTGGATATGCGCGTTTTTTGGGCAGTTATGAATATCCCGCCCACAATGCCATGATTACTGTGACTTATCGAGCGATCGAGATATACTTTATGAGAATTATTATTGCTCGCATTTACCCGCTGACTGATGTGGGTGGTATCACGCTTGTAAATGGACTGCTTAAAAGGCTGCTGATTTTTATGAAAATATCCGACGTCGTTAAACTTCGAAGACTATTAATCCTGTGCCTGCTAAGCGGCGCCTTTTACGCACTGCCGGCAAACGCGGTGGTCTGGAGTACAGTGCGCGATACTGTGTATACGAATAACGATGTTTTTGACTGCAATGAGTGTCATAGCTATCTCAAAACAATAGCGGGAAATTCATCTGCTCTTGCGTCTCGTCATTCAGCCCCAAGTGGAGCCAACTTTGATGGTGCTAATGATGCTGCAGCATATGCTAACACTACAGCACTGTTAGCATCTCCTTCGGTGAATGTTGTCTACCCGGATGGGCAGGAAGACAGAGTATATGAGAGGGCAGCTAGTTATGTTAATTCCGGACTAATGCCCTACGATCCAACTGTGGATATAGCACCTGGTCCTCCCGATGGAATTATTGACGATTTTGTAGCGGCTCCTGATCTTGATTCGACCAAGATGGCGGCGATATTAAACTGGGCCCTGCAGGGTGCTCCTTATGCAGCGGCCACTGCGACAACACATACAACAGTACAGGGCTCCGACCCAACGCTGGTCACAGGTAAAACCACGGCCACGCTCAAGGCCACGGTGAATACCAATGTGCATTCAGGCACCGCGGTACCGGGATCCCATTCTTTTCAGTATGGCACCGTCGCTTCCGGTACGTTTGGAACGACAACCACGGTGGTTCCCCGCTCATCGACGTCCAGTGCGGTCATAGTGCAAGCTATTTCCTCCGGCCTGGCATGCGGTACTTCCTATCTGTACCGGGCCAGGGCCAGTAACGGCAATGGCACGACCAATGGCACGACCAGGACTTTCGATACCCTCGACTGCAGTGCACCGATTATCCGCTATAACGGCAGTACCGCAGGTAGTTCACAAAGCTACACGGTATCCAAGGGCAGTACACTGACCAATGGCGATTTCCTTATTTCTGCAAGTGATGTAGATACCACGACGACACTCGACTGGACCAAGACCAGTGACCCTCTGGTGGGTAGCGCCTCTGTTTCGGGTACGGACACTCCGAATCCAACGATTGGCTATACCGCTCCCGCAGTGATACCAGATCCGGATACTGTGAGTTTTAATGTGCAAGTACAGGATGAGACACCTGCGAGCCCGTATGGGATCAAGACAGACAGCATTACCATTAACATCCAGATAGTTGATAATCCTCCGGTCATCGATCAGGGTGATGCTACTAACTTTGGAGTGATTGAAGATAGTAGCGGCAATACTATTCAGTTCACGGCGACTGATGTCGATGGTGACCCTATTATCTGGTCAATTTCATCGGTGCCAGCGGGAAGTATTTCAGGTGTAGCCAGCGGTGCTGGCAACAATACATACGATATAACGTATGCCCCAGTACCAGACGCCGATACAATTGGCGCCGATAGTTTCACCGTGCGTGCATCAGACGGTGCGGGTTTCGATGAAATCGTAGTCACCGTGAATGTTACCGGCACGCCCGATAATCCTGTTGCAAATGATGATCCAAACTATATCGTGCTGGTCAATAGTACTAATACAGCGCTCAATGTTCTGGCGAATGACGCCGATGTCGATACTGTCGATACCAGAACGCTGGCTGCACAAAGTATAACCGGTTCGCAGGGCGGCACCATCACGGTGAATTCTCCCGGTACACCAAACAACACTCTAAATTACACGCCAGCACCAAATAATACTGCTACAGAAACTTTCACCTATGTTGTAACCGATTCATTTGGACTGACCGATTCCGCGCTTGTAACAGTATCGCATCCGGATACAGATAGTGATGGCGTTGTCGATTTCATTGATAACTGCCCCGCGACTTCGAACGCAGGTCAGCAGGATAATGACGGGGACCAGGTTATTAATCAGAACACTACAGCTGATCCAGCACAGTCAATCGGCGTTTCAACACCCGGTGGTGATGCCTGTGATATAGATGATGATAACGATGGCATATCTGATGTGGACGAAGCTTTGTATCCAGCTTGTCTCGACCCATTCAACCAGGCTGATGCTACCCAGGATTGTGATGGAGACGGCTTGAATAATATCACCGAGATCAATGATGGCGATCCTGATACTGTACCTGATGTAGACAGCGTGGGCCCGGTTGTCATTGCGCCCGCCGATGTCACGGTGAATGCCAAAGGCTATGTCACCTCGGTCGATATCGGTGTGGCCAGTGCCGGTGACGGTAACGATGGCAGCATTTCAATTATCAAGCCGATCGTGGATGCCACCCTCAGCGCCTGCAGCGAGCTGTCGAGCTACCCGCTGAAAGCGCCGGCATTCCGCCCCGGCGCACACGTGGTGCGATGGACCACCTGCGACAAGGCCGGCAATATTTCCTTCGATGCGCAAAACGTAAGGGTAAGACCCATCATCAATACCACCGTCGGGCAGACTGTTGGCGAAGGCCAGGTGGCGGTGATGAAGGTATGGCTGAACGGACCGGCGGCGCAATACCCGGTGAAGGTGAACTACAAGGCCGTGGCGGGTATCGCCGGCAGTAGTGATCACAATGCCAATGCGGGCACGATTACCATCAGCCAGACAGACGGCGAAGGCAATAACCCCGGACTGGTTGGCACCCTTAATATAAATATAACCGATGACGGCCTGGCCGAAGATGACGAGGACTTCAGCATCAGCCTGTCCAACGCGAACCATGCCGTGCTGGGCGCAGTCAAGTCGCACCAGATGACGATTGTCGGCGGCGATGCGCAACCGGTCATCGACCTGGCTGTTTTGCAGGCGGGTATTCCGACCGGGCCGAAGGTGTACGGCGATGCCGGCAACGTAGTGAGTGTCACCGCCACGACGACGGATGTCAGGCCCTCGACAGTGCCGACGTTCGACTGGAGCATGACGCACAATGCACTCAGCCCGATTGCTGCCAATATTTCCAGCACAGCCAACATCAGCACCCTGAGCATCGACCTCAGCGGTGTACCGGCCGGCAATTACCCGGTCACGGTGGAAGTGAATGACAATGGCCGCGCCACCAGCGCGAGCCTGTTGCTGAGCGTGATCGCAGCATCACCCGATGTCGCAGATTGTGATGTTAGCGGCACCCCGGACAGCAACACCGACTGCGATGGTGATGGTATTGACAATATCACTGAAGGCGTGACCGATAGCGATGCCGACGGTATTGCGGATTATCTCGACGATAACCGCATCGTCGATCCGGGTGCGATTCAGAACCAGTCGGGCGACCCGGCGAACAGTTACCTGTTGGCCACGGATGCGGGTTTGCGTATTCGCCTTGGCACGACGGCTTTAACTGCGGGTGCGACCGGTGTCCTTGTCAGTCAGCAGAACATTGACGAGCACGGCGGCCAGGCGGGTAGTGTGGGTCTTGCAACCGCAGATACCTTTACCAATCTCGGCGGTTATTATGATTTTGAAATCACCGGGCTGAATAATATTATCAATACCGCGCGGGTCGTGATTCCACTGCAGTCTGCCATCCTCAGCGGGGTGCAATACCGCAAGTACAACGGCGCATCATGGTCAACGTTTGTCGAAAATGACCTCAACTCTATTAGCAGTGCGAAAGGTGAGCTGGGAGTATGCCCGGCACCCGGCAGTATCGAATATACCCCGGGACTGACGGCATTTGATTTCTGTGTGCAGCTCACGCTCGAAGACGGTGGCCCGAATGATGCTGACGGTGTGCGTAATTATACGATCCGCGATCCCGGTGGTGTTGCGCTTCCGCCAGAGACAGTGGCAACACCGGCTGCCGCGGACGGTCGACTGGGTGCTCTGCACCCGGCGCTGCTGCTGATCCTGGTACTACCACCGCTGCTACTGGCGCGCCGGCGTGCTTAAAAATAGAAAATGTTAGCCGCAAATGAACGCGAATAAAAACGAATGTCTTGTTTGTGTGCCTGCGGCACACAATAATTGACTAACTTTTTATTTTTTATTTGCGTTCATTTGCGTTCATTTGCGGCTAATTGCATATAGTCTTATCATGACTTTGGCCTGACGAGTGAACTACTCAAGCTCGATATTTTTAACGCGTACGCTAAAGCGCGAATCAGTATTGTCACCATCGGCCATTAACCACAAACCCACTATGCTCACCGGACTGTCGAACACATGGCTGGCCTCGATCCAGCCAGCTTCCAGCGGGCGGTTTTGCGCTGCGGTCATTTGTATCTTGTTGTTGTAAGGGCTGGTCCAGCTTTGGCCTGCGGGGTGTCTGGCATTCGCAACGATGTAAATCATGCGGTCACTTGGATTTGTCAGCGCCGCGTTGGCCTGCTTCAGCCATTTTGGTGCCAGCGGGTTGCCGAATCCCGGGTCACCTTCGATCAGCAGGCCAAGTTTAAACACCGCGTCATCGCCGTCACGGTCTGCCTCGTGCGCGGCATCGTTCAGCCTGAGCTCACCGGATTCAAGCTTCCATGCATATCGCACTGCACTAACGGTTTTTATCTGTTTGAAAGGCACTAACAGGAAAGACGCACTGTCATCTACCTGGATGCGCAGTGATGCCGGTTCGAACTGATACTGGCTGGGGGTAATGCGTTTGAACTGGATATGCTGTGCAGTGTGCTGATTG
>CAWKAL010000003.1:0-20469 GCA_963847575.1 uncultured Gammaproteobacteria bacterium | reverse complement strand
CGCGAATCATCGCTCGGCTGGCAATAAAACCGCCGCTGGCAGCAAAGCCCTGCAGAATTCTGAACAGCATGAAGCTGTTCGAATCATCCGCCATTGCGCAGCCGATCGATGCCAGTGAATAGAGTAACAGGCTGGCCATTATCACCAGGCGTCGGCCAATGCGGTCTGACAGCGGTCCCCACAACAGTGTTGATATGGCGAATGCAACCAGGTAAACCGCGAGACTCTGCGACAACATCGCGCGACTGATACCAAAGTCGGCTTCGATATCGGGGAACGAAGGCAGGTAAGCATCGATGGTGAACGGACCCACCATCGACAACAGTGCTGCGATAACGGTCAGGTGATGTTTATTTTCCTGAATTTTTGTGCTGGAAAGCAATTATAAAACCGGGGTATGGAGGAACAGATCCCAATATTAACATTGGCCGCGGTAAATTAGATTTATATTCAAAACAAGGCCAGCTGGTTATTGGTGAAATCTTTCTGGTCCAGCAGATTAGAAAACGAAATACCCAGTAAACGCACGGGTTTTATGTCTGCATCGGTTTTGGCCAGCAGTGCAGGGATAAGTGCCTGCGCAATTTCACTTATAGAAATAACTGTGTCGCCGGTATAACTGCGAGTCACCTGGGTGAAATCGGCGTATTTCACTTTGAGGGTAAAGGTGCAGGCCAGTAGCTCACGTTGCGCCAGGCTTTCGAGGACATCATCCAGCAGGCTGTTTAACTGCTGAATCATTTCATCGATACTCGACAGGTCGTGTTGAAACGTGGTTTCGGCACCGAGAGATTTACGTACGCGATCACTGCAGACATCGCGGTGATCGATGCCGCGGGCGATATCGTAATAATACTCGGCTGAATTGCCGACCAGTTGCTGTAACTCCAGCAGGCTTTTAAGTTTTAAATCACCGCCGGTATTAATGCCGTGGGCCTTCATTTTCGCTTCGGTGACTTTGCCGACACCGTGAAAGCGGCCGATAGGTAACTCATCGAGGTAGTGTTCTGCTTCACCCGGCAGGATGACAAACTGGCCATTGGGCTTGTTTTGATCAGAACCCAGTTTCGCGAGGAATTTATTATAGGAAATGCCGGCCGACGCCGTGAGCTGCAGGTGCGTGAATATTTTTTCGCGCAGTTCTTTTGCCATCAGGCTGGCCGAGTTGTCGCACAGCCGGGTGTCAGTCACATCGAGATAGGCTTCGTCGAGTGACAACGGTTCGACCAGGTCAGTGTATTCATGAAATAGTGTATGAATTTCTTCTGACACCTGTTTATAAGCCGTAAACCGGGGACGCACGAATATCGCCTGCGGGCAAAGCTGGTACGCGCGCGAGCAGGGCATGGCGGAATAGATACCGTACTTGCGCGCTTCATAGCTGCTGGCCGCCACCACGCCGCGCGAGTCCGGCTGGCCGCCGACAATCACCGGTTTGCCTTTAAGCTCGGGAAAATCGCGTTGTTCCACCGCGGCAAAAAATGCGTCCATGTCGATGTGTATAATTTTTCGGTTCATGTATGGGAATGGGCCAGCCTTGATCGACATGATATCAATATATCAGGCCGTGATGGTGGCATGCTTAACCAGGTAGGGCGGGCATTGCCCGCCATCAATCTCCACACAAAGCCACACTGCACAGGCGGGCATTGCCCGCCCTACCTGTCGGGTTTTATAGTATTTGCTTAAGTTTATGGATATCAGCATAAAGTGGGGAGATTTCCTGAACAGAATTTGTTAATAATAGTAATCGTAAACAGGTAGAGCAGGCATTGCCTGCCATCATTTCATGATTCATGGAGGAACTATGCCAAATTATCGAAGGGCCAGAACCGCAGGTGGGACTTATTTTTTTACGCTCGTGACGCACAATCGTAAACCAATATTTAAACACCCTGATTACCGAGATGCATTGCGACACATAGTTGCCGAGGTTCGATATGAGCATCCCTTTGCAATTGATGCCTGGGTATTACTCCCAGACCACATGCATGCGATCTGGACCATACATGCTGACAGCGATGATTATTCAAAGCGCTGGGGTTTGATTAAAGCGAGATTTACGAAATATATTCGCCAAACCGATAATTCACTAGTTTCACGTACCATTAGTATCTGGCAAAAACGTTTCTGGGAACATGAAATACGAGATGAAAAAGATCTCAACAATCATATAGATTACCTGCATTACAATCCGCTGAAGCATGGATATGCGAGCAGGGTGCGTGACTGGCCATATTCATCGTTTCATAAATATGTCGAGCGTGGCTATTACGCTATTGATTGGGGAGATGATGTGAATGTGGATGATGGCGCTCAGTTTGGCGAGTGATGGCGGGCAATGCCCGCCCTACCTGTCAAATTCAGAGTGTCGATTGCAACCCGCAGTGATTGAAAGAGGTAGGGCGGGCATTGCCCGCCAACAGTCAGGCCCAGAGTACCGATTGCAACCCGCAGTGATTGTAAGAGGTAGGGCGGGCATTGCCCGCCGTTCTCCACCATCAAAGCGTCGATTGCAACCCGCAGTGCATTGTAAGAGGTAGGGCGGGCATTGCCCGCCAACAGTCAGGCCCAGAGTACCGATTGCAACCCGCAGTGATTGTAAGAGGTAGGGCGGGCATTGCCCGCCGTTCTCCACCATCAAAGTGCCGATTGCAACCAGCAGTGCACGTTAAAGGTAGGGCGGGCATTGCCCGCCGTTTTCCACCATCAAAGTGCCGATTGCAACCAGCAGTTCCCATTAAAGGTAGGGCGGGCAATGCCCGCCGTTTTCCAGCATCAGCACAAATCTCTCACAGCAGCGGCTTGTCTGTTCCCGTAATCAAATCCCCATTCCTGCATTTAGTGACACTTCTGTGAAAATATGCGTCTAACATAGCCATGTTACTGATCGTGTGGACTTAACTATGGCCAAAAAGATTCTGGTGATCGAGGATGATGCCGACATCGCCAGGCTGCTCGAAATACACCTTAAAGATATTGCTTTTGAGGTCGAGCTGACCAATGACGGCGACGCGGGCCTGCGCGCGGCCACCCGGGGTGGCTACGACCTGATTATTCTCGACCTGATGTTGCCCGGTATCGACGGGCTGGAAATCTGTCGCAAACTGCGCGGCGGTTCGATTAACACGCCGATTCTGATGCTGACTGCCAAATCGTCGGAGCTGGACCGGGTGCTCGGGCTGGAGCTGGGTGCAGACGATTACATCACCAAGCCGTTCTCGCTGATCGAATTGCAGGCCCGGGTGAAGGCGATTTTCCGGCGTATCGAGCTGGCGCAGGGCAACCCTGCACAGGCGGATGCCGAGCGCATCGCGATTCATGACCTGGTGATTGAACCGGCCAGTCGCAGTGTGAATGTGGCGGGGCGGGTGGTTGATCTTACTGCTACCGAATTTGACCTGCTGCTGCATTTCGCCAGTCATCCCGGCCGTGTCTATAGCCGCGCCCAGTTACTCGACCTGGTGTGGGGTTATGGTCACGATGGTTACGAACACACGGTCAACTCGCACATCAATCGCCTGCGCAAGAAAATTGAGAAAGACCCGGCAAGGGCGGATTACATCCAGACGGTATGGGGCGTGGGCTACAAGTTTATCGCGCCAGGCTTGCAGGCGACCGGATGATGCTGCGCACCCTGTTCGCCAAGCTTTCGCTGGCCCTGTTTGTACTGTTTGTACTGGTGGGCGTGACTTTTCTGCATGCTTCGCTCAACTCTGCCTACATGTACCAGCAGGAAGTGGCGCAACGCCTCAACCAGGATCTTGCCAGGTATATCGTGCGTGAGCATGTACAACTCAAAGATGGTGAAGTCGACCGTGACGGCCTGAAAAACCTGTTTCATAACGTGATGATTATCAACCCCAGCCTGGAACTGTACCTGCTGGACACACGCGGCAAGGTCAAGGCGTATTCGGTCGATGCGAGCAAGGTGGTGCGTGACTCGGTATCGCTGGAGGCGATCACGCGGGTGTTATCAGATTCGGTGACCATGCCGGTACTGGGTGATGACCCCAAGAGCCTGTCACGCCAGAAGGCATTCTCGGTGGCACCGATCGAGCAGGATGGCATAAACCAGGGCTATATCTATGCCGTGCTCGGCAGCGAACAGGTGGACGTCATCAGTGAGCTGATCCAGCAAAGTTTTATCATGCGCGAGAGCGTGACCACCATTCTGCTGGCGCTGGCCTTCGCCTTTGCTGGCGGACTGGTGGTGTTTTTTTTACTGACCCGGCGGTTGCGCAAACTCAGCCATTCAATGGACATATTCCGTGAGCAGGATTTTGAAAATGCCATTGCGGGTTTGACTGGCAATACCAGTAAAGACGAGATCGGTGTCATGGCCGCTACATTTCAGCAGATGGCACAACAAATCCAGGCGCAACTGCTGCGGTTGAAAGAAACCGACGCGCTGCGCCGTGAACTGGTCGCCAATGTGTCACACGACCTGCGCACACCGCTGGCAACGCTGAAAGGCTATATCGAAACCCTGATGCTGAAAAACGATACGCTAAGTGATGCCGACCGGCTGCATTATTTGCAGATCGCGCACCGCAGTTCCGAGCGGCTCAACAAGCTGGTCACCGAACTGTTCGAACTCGCCAAGCTCGACGCGGGCGAACTCAAGCTGCACAAGGAAAGTTTTTCACTGGCCGAACTGGCGCATGATGTGATGCATAAATTCGATTTGCGCGCGCAACAACTGGGACTGAATCTTGAAGTGAATATCGACACGGACGTGCCTTATGTCGAAGCTGATATCGGGCTCATCGAACGCGTACTCGATAACCTGGTGGATAACGCGCTTAAGCATACACCTGGCGGTGGCACTGTGAAACTGGAACTCAATGCTGATTCGAACCAGGTCAGTGTGATCGTGGCTGATAACGGTGACGGTATCGCCGAAGAAGACCTCGCGCATATTTTCCAGCGTTTCTACAAAAAACCGGGGAATGATGAAGAACTCCCCGGTGCCGGCCTCGGTCTTGCCATTGCGCAACGCATACTCGAGCTACACGGCAGCAGGCTGGCGGTTGACAGCGTTCTTCACCAGGGCACGCGGTTTGATTTCGCGCTGCCTGTGCAAACCCCTTGATAACAATTATAACAATCGTTACTGATTCGTGAGATTTGCGTGACCTTCATGTGACTTCAGCCCTTCAGAGTAGTGATCACCGGCGAAACCTGATCGCCCGGTTTAATTATTAATCACTCTGGAGAGTTACCATGCGAACACTACTACAAAAAACAAAACTGGCGGCACTTACCGCCGGCCTGCTCATGTCTACAACGGTCGCTGCCGATGGTGGCAGTGCGAACTACGAAGTGACAATCACCAACCTCACCCGTGGCCAGGCATTCACCCCGGTGCTGGTCGCGAGTCACCGTGGTGCTGTGAAACTGTTTGAGCTCGGCACTGCTGCCAGTGCTGAACTGTCCGCGCTTGCTGAAGGCGGTGATACCGGGCCGTTGAATACGGTGCTGGACAATAATCGCCGCGTGGTTGATACCAATGCATCTGAAGGCCTGATCATGCCGGGCATGTCAGCAACGGTGACGGTATCAGCACGGCATGGCGCGAAAAGAATCAGCCTGGCTTCGATGCTGATACCGACGAATGACAGCTTCATCGCGCTCAACAACATGTCCGCGCCCAAGCATGGCAGATCAGTGGTGTATTTCACGCCTGCGTATGATGCCGGCAGTGAACCCAATGATGAAAACTGCATGCACATGCCGGGACCGGTATGTGGCGGCGAAGGCGGTTCACCGGGTGCCGGTGGTGAAGGCTACGTGCACGTCAGCGGTGGTATTGCCGGTATCGGTGATCTCGCGGCCGACACCTACGACTGGCGTAACCCGACTGCAAAAATCGAGATCAGGCGCGTGTCTGGCAAATAATAAATACCTAAACCAACACAGTCGCCAGGGAGGGCGACTGTTGTTGAATACAGAACCAAAATGCAGGGTGCACCATGCGCACCGTATTTAATGTTGAGCATCCTGCTCAATTTCAGCAACAGCGATAACGTAATTTTTTCCGTAAAACTTCGCACACTTCGGGCAGGTGGTGTAGAAAAAGTAGGTTTTCTTCACCTGCTTACCTTTGCTTTCTACAAAGCTTTGCATTTCTTTTTCCCATTTAGGCACATTCTTGTAGGGGCCTTCGAATATCTTCGTCAGGTAATCGCCGGTCATATGCACCATGGTCTGCCCGGGGACCTCTTTATTGACTGCAAAATAATGTTCACCGGTCCATGCGGAAGGGTCATAAGACAGAACAATAAAATTATCTTCACTCGTGGCTTTGGCGTCTTCGATAGCGCCCAGGGTTTTTGGAAAGACCGAACCCATGTTTATCGGAATGTGAAACACACTCCTGGTTTTTGCTTTGACAAACAGCTTGTCCCTGAAATGCAGACTCTGCTCATCCCAGCCGTCCGACTTGAATCGAGGACAACAGTTTGTCGGGTTATCGCTCATGTCGTATTTTGGTAACGCATTAATATCCATGACAATCCTCCAGTAATCTAATCAAAAGAACTGAAATTCAAGGCATACACCACACCCACTTCACTCTAAGACTAATTCCCACACAGCATTACTATATTTCAATGAGTAAACGTGGTGATGATGCGCATCATGTAAACCAGACTAATTTCAAAGATTAGTGTTGTCTAATATTCCACGATAGTTTATCGTGCCCTTACAATAGTTTCGTTCTTACCTTTGCGTCTTTGCGGTAAATCATTATTTTCATGGACAGCATCAATTCCATCTTCCTGCTGAGTTTCAGCACCCAGGACATCATTTTCTCGGCCTTGCTGTTCATGTGGGCAGGATTCGTCCGCAGTGGCCTGGGTTTTGGCGGCGCGGCACTGGGCCTGCCGTTGATGTTGTTCATCTATGACCAGCCACTGTTCTGGTTACCGGTGATCGGCACGCACTTGCTGTTTTTCTCGGGCATGACTTTGCGCACACGCATACACAACGTCGACTGGGGGTATCTAAAATCCTCGGGGGTTTACGTTGTGCCGGCGGCACTTGTAGGTGTGTTCGGCCTGATTACCTTGCCGAGCCAGATCCTGGTGTTCTTTATCTATGGCATCACGCTGTTTTACGCAGTGTTGTGGATGTTCAATATTTCAATTCACAGCAACCGCAGCTGGACTGACAAGTTGTTGCTGGCGTTCGGTGGTTATGTCGCGGGCACCTCGCTGACAGGGGCGCCCTTGATGGTGGCGGTGTTCATGCGCAACGTGGCGCGTGAGCAGCTGCGCAATACACTGTTCGTGTTGTGGTTTGTGCTGGTGAGTATGAAAATGGCCACGTTCTGGCTGTTTGATGTGCCGTTGCATTTTCTGACCGCGCTGTTGCTGATCCCGGTGGCAAGCATCGGGCACGTGCTCGGGCTCAGGGCGCACGAATACATCTTGCAGAATGATGTGTTGTTCAAGCGCGTGGTCGGGGTATTTTTACTGGTGATCTGTTTGCTGGGGATCGTGCGGAATATATGATGACGATTTTTATCACGCTGTTATGACGTCCTCGTGCGACTGTGACAGTGATGCATTCGTTACTGGTGGATTCCCGCCAGAAGCACGCGGGAATGACGCTTAACATGGCTGTGCTCATCACGGTTGGTAGCCCGTGGTCATGGCGGGCAGGTAAGGCGATGTGATACCTTTGTGATACTTTTCAGCACGAACTTTGCTAGAGTATATTTATCAGTTGCTTAAGCACTCGATAGAGGGAACCACATGGCGATTCTGATTAAAAAACCTGCTGATATAGCATCATCCGAAATCACGCCCAAAGCGGTGTATATGAATCGCCGTAAATTCATGCAGCATTCTATCGCCACCAGCCTGCTGCTGGCGGCCGATGCCATGTTACCGGCATGGGCAAAACAATGGCCCGAGCTGGCCAGCAGCAAGTACAACGCCACTGAAAAGCCCAATAGCTTTGAAGAGATCACCACCTATAATAATTTCTACGAATTTGGTACCGATAAGAAAGACCCGGCGAGGAACGCGGGCAGTTTTAATCCGAAGCCGTGGAGTATTGCAGTGGAAGGCGAGTGCGCCAAACCCGGCACTTTCGAGCTGGAAGATTTCATCAAGCCCTATGCCCTGGAAGAGCGCATCTATCGCCTGCGCTGTGTCGAGGGCTGGTCGATGGTGATCCCCTGGGTCGGGTTTTCACTCGCCGACATGCTGAAGACTTTCGAGCCGACTTCGAACGCAAAGTATGTTGAATTCACCACCCTGTTAGACAAATCACGCATGCCGGGGCAGGAACGTCGCGTGTTGCGCTGGCCGTATGTCGAAGGCCTGCGTATTGACGAAGCAATGAATGAATTACCGATCATGGCAGTGGGGCTATACGGTGATATCCTCCCCAACCAGAACGGTGCGCCGATTCGGCTGGTGGTGCCGTGGAAATACGGCTTCAAGAGCATCAAGTCGATTGTCAAAATTCGGTTTACAGAACATAAACCCAAAACCACCTGGAACCTGACCGCGCCGGATGAATACGGTTTTTATTCCAATGTGAATCCCACGGTCGACCATCCACGCTGGAGCCAGGCCAAAGAGCGCCGCATCGGTGATGCATTCTGGGCGCCGAAAGTGGACACTAAAATGTTCAATGGTTATGGTGATCAGGTGGCGCATTTGTACGAAGGCATGGACCTGAAGAAATACTTTTAGTATTTCTTTAAAATGAATAATGAATAATGAATAATGAATAATTATATAAACTGATGTTTGTAATGCGTGTTTAAAATTATTAGTTATTAGTTATTAATTACCAAGATGCCCTCAAGCCAATCCATCAGCTTCGTTATCAAGCCAGCAGTATTCCTTGTCTGCCTGCTGCCATTTGCGGCACTGGCATACGGCGCATTTAATGGCACGCTGGGTGTTAACCCGGTGGAAACCATGACGCACGAAACCGGTGAATGGACCTTGCGGTTTTTGTTGATTACCCTGATGGTGACGCCGCTGCGGAAAATGACCGGCGCCAGCTGGCTGATTAAACTGCGGCGTATGCTTGGACTATTTGCTTTTTTTTACGCGGTCTTGCATTTCATCACCTATATCTGGTTTGATCAGTACTTCGATCTGATGGAAATCGCAAAAGACATTCCCAAGCGGCCGTTTATCACAGTCGGCTTTACCGCGTTTGTATTGCTGATCCCGCTGGCGCTGACGTCAACCAATAAAATGATGAAACGCCTGAAACGCAACTGGGCAAAGCTGCATCAGCTGGTGTACGTGATTGCAGTACTGGGCGTGCTGCATTTTCTGTGGCTGGTGAAGGCGGACACGCGAGAGCCGCTGGTGTACGCGGTGATATTATTAATGCTGCTGTCGTTTCGCGCGTACACTGAACGAATGAAAAGTGAAAAACGAAAAGTGAAAAATGAAAACCAGGAAGCCTGCTAAATATAACTGAGTTCATGTTTTAAAACATTTTTCATTCTTCATTCTTCATCTTCATTCTTATTCTTCATTATTCACTTTTCATTACGCTTCACCCAATCTCGCCTTCATAGTCAGCAAACCCCGGGTCTTTGCTCACGCCGACCAGTTTCGGACGGTTGATCTTAGGCAGGCGCAATACGTTGTCCTTGTCCTTGTTCTTCAGGATATAGTCGCGTACCACGTCCCACATCAGGCGGCCTTCCGGTGTGCGGTTGACCACGGCCCAGCCGGCGACCTTGTATTTCTGGTCGGCTTCGATCAGGTGGCCGTTATCGAGGCGTGCCTCGGTGATGCGTTCGTAGAGTTTCTTGCCGGGGGTGATGGTGTAATCCATACCGCCGACACGCACCATGTCGCCACCGGATTGCAGGTAAGGATCGGGGTCGAGCAGGTTGTCAGCGACCTGTTCGAGCACGTTTAATAAATCGTGGCCGGTCATTTCGCTGACATAGGTTTCACTGTAGGTGGTCGAACACTGGGTCATCACGTCTTCCATGGTGATCCAGTGGCCCTTGGGCGTGGTCGTGCCCCAGCGTACACCGGCGGACATGGCGACGTCGGCACCGTATTCTTCGCGCAGTGCGTTACACAGGACCTGGTCCCATGTACCCATGAAATTACCGCGACGGTAGAGCGTGCGGTCGGCGATTGCCAGTTTTTCATTGAGAATTGCTTCATAGGATTTACCGACACGCGCCTTGCTATAGAAACGGTCAGGCGCACGGCTTTCGATAATCTTGTTGTCGTATTTCTTGCTGCGCATCTGGCTGACATAGGCTTCCATTTCCTTGTCTGCAGTCAGGGCTTTTTCAAACACCGGCAGCATCTGGTAGTGCATGCCATTGACCTTGCCGCCCTTGATATCGAAATCCATCACGCCGACGAACTTGCCGTTGGAACCGGCATTGGTGACCCAGCATTCATTGCCATCAACATTCTTCACCTTGATGGGTTGTGGAATACCGTCGTGGGTGTGGCCGCCGAAGACAGCGTTCAGCCCGGGTGCGCGTTCCGCCATCTTGATGTCAACGTCCATGCCATTGTGTGACAGCAGGACAGTGGCATCGGGTTTTTCTTCTTCGCGAATTTTTTTCACCAGTGCGATCAGGTCGTCTTCACGCAGGCCGAATGACCAGTCGGGGAAAAACTCGGGCGGGTTGGCATTGGCAGTACGCGGGAAGGCCTGGCCGATGACCGCGATGCGCGCACCGCCGACATCCTTGATCACGTATGGCTGGAAGGCATGGCCGCTGTCTTCGTCGAACAGGCCGCGGCCATCATATTTTTCGACCAGCTTGAAATAGTCTTCACCAAACAGCGAGTCTGACTTGACGCGCACGTTCTGGCCGATGAAATCACCCTTGAACAGCGCGACATTGCTCAGCACTTCGTCTTCTCTATAAGTGAATTCCCAGTGACCGACCATGACATTCACCCCGAGAATATTCGACGCTTCCACCATGTCGACACCGCGGGTCCACAACGAGGTGCCCGAGCCCTGCCACAGGTCGCCGCCGTCGAGGGTCAGCGTGTTCTGCAGGCCGCCGGCCTGTTTGCGCAGCATGTCGAGCAGGGTTTTTATATTGGCATAGCCGCCCATGCGGCCGTACTGCTCTGCCGCAGCGTCAAAATTGAGATAGGTATAGGCATAGGCTTCCGGGCTGTTTTCCTTCAGGCCCATTTCTTTCAGCATTTTTTTACCGACGATGTGTGGCGGACGGCCGTAGGCATCACCCATGCCCAGGTTGACGTTGGGTTCGCGGAAATACACCGGCAAAAGCTGGCCGTGTACGTCGGTGAGATGCAGGATGCGGGCATTGCCGCGCATCGGCACCTTGTAGAAATCTTTGGAGATGCCGGGTGCGTCGGCATTTGCACAGTTTGCCAGCCATGGCAGGGTGCCGGCGGCAGCGCTGGCGCCCAGCATTTTGATAAAGGTACGGCGATCAATCTTCGACATGGGGATTCCTCACAGCATCGGGTGGATATGCCTGCCAGTGCAGGCGCACACATTAAAGACGAATGGTAACGCAATTTATTCAAAAACGTTAATTAGCAAAACATGATGCGCTCACATGGGTGGCAGCAATAATATGATGTTGTATCATGCCGGTCCCATGCGCGCCCTTATACTTCTGGTGACACTCCTTACAACGCTGACTGGCGGCAGTGTGCGGGCTGACGTGGTCAAACCGGCGCTGATTGAAATCAGCACCTATACCAATGGCTATGTCGAGATCGAACTGCGCGCCAGCATCGAAGCCCTGCTGACAGGCATTAACGCGCAATATAAAAATACCCAGGACGCCCCGACCGCGGCTGATTACGATGTTTTGCGTGCCCTGTCGGCCAGTGAACTACGCCAGGCTTATGCGCCATTCGAAGCCGAGATGCTGAACGAGCTCTGGCTCAAGGTTGACGCCGAAGCGGTAACATTAAGCGTGGCCGAAGTCGATATCCCTGAACCGGGTTATACAAAAGTGCCGCGCATCAGCGTGATCAAACTCACGGCTGAGATCGATACCAGCGCACGGGCACTGCAATGGTATTACCCGGCGCGTTTTGGTGACAACGCGGTGCGCGTACGCCAGGTGGATAAAGACAATGAAAAATGGCACTGGTCAGAATGGCAGTGGCTGCGCCATGACAATGCCAGTGAACAGTTTTCACTGACCGAGGTATTCAGAACCCGGCCGATGTATGAAGTGGTGTATTCATACATCGTGGTCGGCTTTGAACACATCATGCCGAAAGGCAGCGACCACATCCTGTTTATCCTCGGCCTGTTTTTGCTGAGCACGCATATGCGGCCGTTGTTGTGGCAGGTGACCATGTTTACCCTGGCGCATACCATCACCCTCGGGCTTTCCATGAACGGTGTGATCAACCTGCCGGCGAACATTGTCGAACCGCTGATCGCGCTGTCGATTGCCTATGTCGGCATCGAGAACGTGTTTGCACATTCATTACACAAAAGCCGACTGTTCCTGGTGTTTGGATTCGGCCTGTTACACGGCCTGGGTTTTGCCGGGGTGCTGAATGATTTCGGCATGCCGGACGATGCCTTTGCCACTGCACTGATCAGTTTTAATGTCGGCGTTGAACTGGGCCAGCTCGCGGTATTAACCCTGGCGTTCCTGGCGCTCGGTGTATGGTTCAGACATAAATCCTGGTACCGCACAGGCATCGTTGTGCCAGGTTCATTGCTGATTGCAGTAGTGGGTTTGTACTGGACGTTTGAAAGGCTGGAGTTGTTTTGACGGTATGAAGCCTTAGAAGCGAAACCACAGAGTACACAGAGTACACAGAGTACACAGAGTACACAGAGTAAAGCTTCTATGTTATAAAACTAAATTTGACCGCAAAGACGCAAAGGTCGCAAAGAAATTCTTTATGGTAGGGCGGGCATTGCCCGCCAATAATGCTTAGATAGAAGTCCATTTTTTACTTTGCGGCCTTTGCGTCTTTGCGGTAAATATTTTTTAAACTATTAAGTGATTTTCCTCTGTGTACTCTGTGCCAATTCCGGACTTCCTGTCCTCCACCCTACGGGCCGCGTATATAACATGCGTTCAATTTGATCCAGTCAAATTAGTCTGTGGTTTAACTGCAATCTTTTTCCGCCTTTATTATCCAGCCACGAAAAAAAGGCGGTCATCGACCGCCTTTTTATAATCACAGATATAAACTGTCAGACTTTGCGTCTGGCAACACCGATCAGGCCGAGCAGGCCGGAACCGAACAACCAGACGGCTGCGGGTACGGGTATTGCGGGGACGGCTGATAACACCATACCAGTAGAAATTACTGACGCGCCAGTGACATCACGGCCCGTCACTTCAGCAGGCATGAGTCCTAGAGTTGTACCCGGTGCGAAGGACAGGGAAAATGTCGGATTAAAGCCAAATTCCGTCAAGCCGGTTGCGGTGTCGGGGAAAAAACCATTGCCGAGATGATTCCAGGTGACATGGTCGGCCTGGAAATCGATGGTCCATTCACTGCCATTGGCAACGTTATAGCTATACACCCCGAAACCACTATCGAACAAGGTTGTGTATGCGAGTCCACCCCAGTAGTTCTGATCTGTACCAGCACTGTCATAGAAACCCTGGGGATCCAGTGCGCCTATTACCGTGGTGCCGGGCGTGTAATCAACCCGGAATGTAAAAATACTGCCATTACCAGCATTGTTCAGCAGGTCATATTGAACGCGCTTTTCAGGTATTCCAGGGTTTACGCCAGTGACCAGCCCGGTTGAATCCAGGTAGCCAGTCAGGCTGGCGTTATCGTCGACATAGTTCACCTGGACATCGCCCAGGGTGCCGGTGAGATGGGTTTCAGTGCCACGCTGCAGGGTAAGTGCGCTGGCCGAAAATGATGTTGTTATAAGCAGCAGCGAACTAAGACTTAATTTTACGAGATGGTTTTGTATCATTGTCTTCTCCATTGAATATTTTTAAATCCGATCCACAAGCTGTTAATGAATCGATACAAACAGATTCTTACGGTATCAACCGCAGTAACATTGTAATATTCAATCCGGCGTAGTTTTGTGACCTGTGTCAAAGATAATCAGTCGGGTGTATTTGACGGCTATATCAGGCATAGCTGGCGATGGCGAGAAACACCGGGTATTGCCGGTCTTGTTTTTTGACGGTGTGCGCGGTGACAAAATGCACATCGCTGAAACCGTGTTTTTCCAGCAGGGCCTGGAAAGCCTTGCGATCAAACCCGGAATGAAATACCCCGGCGGTATTTTCTGGATGAAAGCTGCCATCTTCCTTGTCGAGATCGGCGAGGGCCAGCATTCCACCGGGTTTTAAATGCTCGGCAAATCGTTGTATCAAGCGGTCGGTATTCTCGACATGGTGCATCGCCATGGCGCTCATGATCAGGTCGAAGCGCGTGTCGAGTGGTTGTTCGAGGATGTCCTGGCAGAGTGCCTCAACCTTACCGTGCAGTTCTGGCTTGGCCACCAGCTGTTCCAGCATGGTGCTGGAGGTGTCTACGGCAATGATCCTGTTGACACGGGGCGCAACCTGGCTGCTGATCAGGCCGGTGCCGGCGCCGAAATCCATCACCAGCATTTGATCATTCAGCGCTATGTTTTTTAATATGGCTGATCCTGTTCCCAAAGAGAGTTGCCGGACCATGTCGTCGGCATCCCAGTCTTTGGCTTTTTCATCAAAGTGATCTGACATTAAATAACTCCTGCGAAAAAAGAATGTGTCCACGGCTGAAAATAATTTCTTTAAGCATAAAATTCAGTTGAATATAACCTCGTTAATTATATCAAAGCAATGCTGTATTTAAGTTAAGTGCCGGGACCAAAAAAAGGCGACTATAGACCGTCTTTATCGTTGACAATTGAAAATAAATCATACCTTAAACGAGGCTGCCAGAAGAAAAAACGAAGTAAACCTGAATTTGGTAAGTTGATTATTTAATATTATTTTCACCTTTAAATAAAGTCACAGCTCACTCTCCATTTATTGCTGTGGCTTATGCAGAACACTTTGCAATACCGACTACAAAGTACATGCTAATATGTATTGCATATGGTTTATGTTATCTATGTCAAAATAATTTAGTCATTGGCATGGTTGATTTAAAATGAAATTCCAGAAGTAAATTAAGAGTAAGGCGGGTGGATTTACCTGTCCACAAGACTCGATAAACAGTTGTGCTTTACGTTTATCGACTCAACCGAGATGGTCGTGGCAGCGCAAGCCTGCGTGACGCTGGGGGGTTTTACTAGTGTTTAATAATTAGCGCTCGGACGACAGTTGTGATAAAAACTTATAAAAGTGGCATTAATGAAATGTTTTGTGAAGATAACAGGCGAGGTTTACCATGAATTTCAGTGAAAAAATCAAAGAAATGTTCAAAAGTGAGCGTGAGCATACAGAAATGGGGACATGGATATTTTCATTGACGCCACTGGGCATTGCCTTCTGTTTCTATTTTATTATTCTGCTTCCGATGGAGATACCTAACAAGAATCTGTTGTACGTGGCAGGCGCGGCAGCAGGTTTTTCCGGTTTACAGGCTTACTGGATCGCGCGTGGCTGGAAAAGAAATGATGGTATGACGGTTGTGCTGGGGATAATCGGCATTGTGTTTGCATTTGTCCTTACCTGGGCATATGTAACTTTAACCCGATAAGCTTGCATTCCATTCACGCTTCGGTGGATCGTGCTCCGAACGGAGCGCGGTGACCCGGATCAGCGTGGAGCCCTTCTGAATTCAATAATGAACCGCCAGCCAGATTGTTTCGGTATCCGGATCAGTCCAGGCGACTTTGTGTTTTTTGTGTGCTGGAATATTAATGTAATCGCCGGGGTTGAGGGTAATCGACGAGTCATCATCGAATGACAGGATGGCTGTGCCTTTTAGTAGCATGACCCATTCGTTTTGTTCCTGGTCATACCAGCCGGTGGCGGGTGATCGATGTCCTTTCGAAACAATACGTTCGATTCGTGCATGTTGACTTTGCGCGAGTTGTTCAATCAGCTCAATATCAAGAACATTCGGAATAGAGCCAAAAATATTATCCATGGTAGCTGAAGTCAGCTTGTTTTTGATTTGAGCTGAATACGGATTATGTCGTCGCCAAATTTGATCACATCACCAGACATTATTTTCTTTCTTTTACGGGTTTCTATTTCGCCATTGACCGTAACGAGGCCGTCAGCAACGGCCGCCTTGGCTTCGCCGCCGCTGCCGACCATACCTTCGAACTTGAGGATTTTATAGAGTTCGATCGGTTGCTGGTTAATTTCAACGTTTTTCATTTTAATGTTGCCTTGTGATTGTTCTGAAAACAGGCCTGTAATAAAGCCTGCATTTTTTCACGTCCCATATTTTGAAGCAGGGCGATGTTGCGGTCCGGGATCATGTCTGAGTCTGGATAACTGTCGATCGCTCGCGACAGGCTGGCTTCACGAATCAGGTGCAGCAGCGGGTATGGCGAACGGTTGGTGTAATTTTCCACATCATGCGGGTCGGTGCCAGCAAACTGGTAATCCGGGTGAAAACTGGCGACCTGGTAAATCCCGTCCAGTTCGAGTTGCAGCAGGAGCTCATCGGCACTGTCGAGGAACTGGTTGTAATCGTAAAAATCCTGCAACACCCCGGGGTGGATAAGCAGCGTGGTTTCGACAGAATCTTCGCTGGCCAGCAGTTCCAGTTCAGCCTGCAATGCCGCCAGCAGCTGCGCTTCGGTCTCGGCTTCGGTGACGCTAAAGCGCACGCGATTTCTCACCAGTTCGCGCCTGGCAAACGGGCACAGGTTGAGCTCGATCACGACTGAATCGACCCAACGCTTTACTGCTTCGATTGTATTTTCGTGATCCAGCATTCAACACCAAAGGCGTAATATAGTAACAAGGCAGGGTATGGCTTCTACAGGTGCAGGCCGCCATAGCATTCTAAGTGAATGCCTGACCCGGAAGCTGTATAGTGCCTGCATTGAATATTAACACGGTGACCCCATGAAATTACTGATTCGCAATCTCGCCCGCAGCACCACCGAGGCAGAACTGCGCGCCATGTTCGAAGCCTATGGCACAGTCCAGTCCTGCACCCTGGTGATGGACAGTGAAACCGGCAGCTCGAAGGGTTTCGGCTTTGTTGAAATGCCAAAGGAGGGGGACGCCAAGGCGGCGATGAAACGCCTTAATGGTGTAGATGTGGACGGTAGCAAAATTCGCGTTAAAAAAGCCGAGGCGAAACCGGGCGAGGCTACCTCGGCCAAGCCGAAGCAGGGCCGACCAAAACAGGGCGGGGCAAAAAAATCTGACCCGAAAAATCAGCCTGGTAAATGGCCGGCCGCCAGGAAACGATGAGACAGCCTGCCAGCAAAGATCCACTGCACGGATTAACGCTTGAATCCATAGTCACCCGGCTGGTGGAGAAGTACGGCTGGGAAGAGCTGGGCAAGCGTATAAAAATTAAATCCTTCACCTCAGATCCGAGCATATCCTCCAGTCTCAAGTTTTTGCGTAAAACACCCTGGGCCCGTCAAAAAGTTGAAACACTTTATCTGAACACCCAATGGCCGCCTGAAAATGTGTGGTCGACACCGCGCAGTGATGACTGAATTTCAGGCCGCACAGGCTTTTTCGATTGCCTGAATCCACTACGCCTTGTGCTGAAGGCTATCGAATAATTCTGCTGCGCTCGCAGCATCAAACTTACTCAATGATAAGCCGCGATATTACGTACATCTGGCTGATTATTAACATTGTTTAACATTTCCCCGGTTGTGCCCGACGGCGCGATGCTGTGAGATAACGTCACTGATATTTCACAACAAAAAAACGAGGAATGATTGCCATGCAATCCGTCAACAATGTACTCAAGTGGTCTTTCCTGGTTAGCAGCATGAGCGGCATTATGCTCATGACAGGCGTGTTTGCCATCTGGCTGGCAATCGAAATGCTGGTGGTGTTGATCGATATCACGGCTTAATCAGTCGACAATACCTGGCTGAGCGCACAGCCACGCTCACTTTTGTAGCTGGTAGCCGTAAGCAAATTTAATTCGTATCACTTAATTCATATCACTTAGGGGAAAAACATTATGGAAAGTTTAATACCAATGATCATTCAGCTGGTCAGTGGCGCAGTCGGTGGTAACGTGGCTGGCGCGGCAATGAAAAACATGTCACTGGGCACCATCGGCAATTCAATCGTGGGCATACTCGGTGGCGGTATTGGCGGTCAAATTCTCGGCATGCTGGGTGTTGCAACAGGCGCTGGCGGCGGCATGGATCTTGGCAGTGCAGGCAGTGTTGACCTCGGCGGCAACGGCGGCATGGATATCGGCAGCATCCTGGGCAGTGTTGCCGGCGGCGGTGTTGGTGGCGGTGCTTTGCTGGCTATTGTTGGTGTTGTTAAGAAAGCACTGGGTAAGTAAACGCTTTCGTAGTGTATGTAAAATGGTTGATAACATCAGGTAGAAAATGCCAGAGGTTATCAACCGTTTTATTGTTCATCTGTAGTTGCTAAGGCTCAGGACGAGATTTACAATTCAAGCGAACAGTTCCTGAATCTGTGTAGGCATCCAGCATTGTTTACAGCAGCGTTCTATCGCAGTACATCCAGCCTTCAGGAGAAAACGTCTTTTGCGGTGCTGTCAAAATCTACTGCCAGCGTCTCGATAGTGTGGCGCATGATTTCACGAAACACCTTCTCCCGGCTACCATTGACCACAATCGGTATATTTGCCCGGTCGGCTTCTGACAGCAGGTAAGACTGCAAACGCCAGATTTCATCAAAATGCTTCAGGTAGCGGTCACCACGACGTTGCGGCGCACTGGTCCCGCGGCCGTGTATTCTGCGCTGCAGCTGTTTACGTTTGAGCACACCCAGCATGACAGGTATAACAATGGCGTCATTGCTCTTTGCCAGTTTTTCCATGATGGTCGGATGGATATGAACGCCCTCGAGGATGAGTGATACCTGTTCTCGAAGTGCGCGCTGGATAACGGCTTCAATCGCGACTGCGAGTAAATCCGCCTGGCTTCGGTAACCGTTTAACAGCAGAGTTTCCGGAACATCTTGAGAAACCTTCGGCTGACCGGGCAATGCTGACCAGGCTGTAAATGATGAAGTATGCAGCACCGGCATCAGCTGTTTGGGCATCATCACACGCATGACTTCGCGTAGCATGTCGGTTGACTGGGTGCGTACAATATCCAGTCGGCTGGCCAGCGTGGTGGCAATCGTGCTCTTGCCGCAACCGGCGGTGCCACCGATAAGGAAAATCAGCGGCTTGCCACTCTTGATAAAGCTTCGCCAGATCAGCCAGCGGTGGGCAACAGCAGCCCCCAGTTCACTCGACTGGCGCAGGTACCTGTAAGTCAGTTTACTCAGGTGCCTCGATGTCATTTTTTCTATACGTCGATCGAGCAGATGTTTGTGGACAAGTCGCTACAATCGATATGGCTTCTTCACTGGTGAGTCCAATATTTTCCAGGTTATGCTGATATTCAACGCGGGAAAAGGGTGTTACCTGTCCATCGCGTTGTTCAACCTGTATGCCGAAGGGGCTGATCTGTCTCGAATAGCGGTTAATGACATCCTGTCCGGCACGGTGGTCCTTGAGTAACAGGAGAATCCGCTGGCGCAGTTTAATATTGGTGATGTGTGTGTGGTTCGTGTCATCAAGATCATCTCGAATTTCGGTCGCCAGTTCATAGGCAGTATCGAAAGACAGCCCAGAATCCTGCAGCGAGCGAATCAGGATACCGCGCAGGAAAGGCACGCGTGTATTATCCTCCTTGTCCTCAACATAAATCTTTGCCATATATCACACTGCCTGCTAACTTGGTTTGCACTCAATGTACCCGTGCTCTAAGCGTTTATAATAACGGTTTTATGGATTGCGGTTAAGATGTAATCGCAGCTGCGTAACAAATCACCGGGGAAGGTTTATGTTCAGAACAGCCGAATTAGGACAAACTGTTTCAAAAAGCGAGTTTAATCAGCGCGAGCCGCTATTACGCCAGGCATTGCTCGAGACGCAGGCGAAGCTCAAATTGAGCAGTGATTTTCCGGTCATCATTGTGTTTGCCGGGGTAGATGGTGCCGGCAAAGGCGAAACGGTAAATCTGCTCAATGAGTGGATGGATCCTCGCTGGCTGGTTACCCGTGCATATGATGAACCCTCTGATGAAGAACGTGATCGGCCCGAATACTGGCGTTTCTGGCGCGATCTGCCCGCCAACGGCCAGATCGGCCTGTTCCTGAGTTCCTGGTATTCACAGCCGTTACTGCGCCGCGTCTATGAGAAAGATGACGAGGCCACTTTCGATAATCGGCTTGACCGTATCCTGGCTTTTGAGAATGCCCTGGTCGATGACGGTGCATTGATTATCAAGTTCTGGATGCACCTGAGTCGTGACGCCCAGAAGCGACGCCTCAAGAAACTCGAAAAAGACCCGCTAACCAGCTGGCGCGTGGTGAAGCAGGACTGG
>CAWKAL010000002.1:0-32760 GCA_963847575.1 uncultured Gammaproteobacteria bacterium | reverse complement strand
ACAGGCGAAATCCGGAACGCCTGTTGCATGGTGCTGATGATTGTCGCACAGGTGAGCCACGCAGGCAGTCGGATGTGTCAGGTGAACTGACTGAAGGTGAAATCTGGTGGAACGCGGACGAGAGTTATCTCGCCTGATCAGGATTATTTGTCGGGCGTTTCTACCCGGCGCCAGTTTTGTTCGTCACGATACACTTCATATTTTACCCAGCGCGCAAATTCAGTCAGTGTAGCAACCCCGGTGGTGCGTCGACCTTCGCCCGCTATGGTTTTGTAGATCAGGCTGCCGTTGTCGGCATCAGTTTGATTCTGCCAGTCAAAAATCTGCCGTACCGACCATTCGTTGCCGAATTTTCCATTACTGTAATAATGTCCGAGTTTCAAATCTGCAGGCTGAAAGCCGCGTTGTACACTGTGGCTGGTGGCCAGTTCATAAATCGTGAGCAAATCGTCTTCTGATACATCGATGAACGAATCCATCTGGCTGAGCGCAAAAACAAAATCTTCGTGCGCAATGGCGGAACGCTGGTCGATTTCTTCGCTGGTGATTGTCGGCGGGAGTTTGCGTTTGAAAAATGCTGGATACCGACGCCACGGAAATAATGCATTGAACATAATGCCTGCAGCAAGAATAAACAGGGTATTGAGCAGTACCGGCGTAAGCACATACGCATAGCCAAGTGCGTGCACTGAGCTGCCTCCAACGACTGCCATTAATGCGGTTGCACCGCCCGGAGGGTGGATACAGCGCAGGTAATGCATCAGCGCAACGGCCAGGCCAACAGCTAGCGGTGCGGCGATGAATGTGTTTTCAATCGTCTGCGCACAGGCCACGCCTGCGACTGCAGAAACTACGTGGCCGCCAACCAAAGACCAGGGCTGTGCCAGCGGGCTATGCGGAACAGCAAATAACAACACCGCAGATGCGCCCATGGAAGCGACAATAAATAATGCATCAGTGCCAGAAATAAACGCATGGCTTGTCAGGTTGACAAGATATATCCCAACAAAAGCACCGATCCCCGAAAGCAGGCGTTCAGCATGACTGACATGATTGAAATCAATTCCGAGGATGTGAAGTATGCGCTTCATTGTGGCGCAAACAATCGCAGCAAGCCGTGTTTATGTCAAGCTGGGCAGTAGAGAGGGATAGCTATCTCGGTAGATATAGAAACACGCTGGGCATGTTGGTCGACGGCGTGCTATGCGGTCGCTGAATCAGTAGCGAGCGAAACCAGCGCGCCGGCGTTAACCTCTGCTTGCGAATACACGCCACTGTCGAGTATCCAGCCGGAGACGAGCCCGGCAGGCGTAACATCAAAAGCAGGATTGTAAACCGGGGCCTGTTTCGGCGCCCACAGGCATTGGCCAAAACTGCCGGCAACACCACGCACTTCGTTTTCGTTGCGTTGTTCAATCGGTATGGCGTCACCCGATGCGCAGTGTGGATCTACGGTTGTGTGCGGCGCCACCACGTAGAACGGTACTTTGTGATGATGCGCGAGTACTGCCAGTGAATAGGTGCCGACCTTGTTGGCAAAATCACCATTGGCTGCAATCCGGTCGGCGCCGACAACGATCATGTCCACTTCGGATTTCTGCATCAGGCCGGCCGCCATGTTGTCGCAAATGATTTGATAGGGTACGCCTGCGTTTTGCATTTCCCACGCGGTCAGGCGCCCGCCCTGTAACAATGGCCGGGTTTCATCGACCCATACTTTTATGTCTTTGTGCTGACGATGCGCGGTGACAATCACGCCGATGGCGGTACCGATACCTGCAGTCGCAAGGCCGCCGGTGTTACAGTGAGTGAGAATTCGAGCGCCGGGCTTTACCAGGGCTGCGCCGTGTTGAGACATGGCGTCGCACAGGGCAACATCTTCGTTAAAAATCGCAACGGCTTCGTCAACAATGGCAGGGTTGCCGGCGTCGCAATCAATCAATGCCTGCAGGCGATCAAGATAATTCATCAGGTTGACCGCGGTGGGGCGTGATGCGCGCAATGCGGCAACTGTTTGCGTTAGCGTGGTTTTATCATCACCCTGTGCTGCGCGATGTCCGACCCACAAAGTGGCTGCAATTCCCAGCAAGGGTGCGCCGCGTATTGCCAGTCCCTGTATCAGCGCGATTAAATCATCTTCGTTTTCACACCGGTGCCAGAATTCTTCTGCAGGCAAACGTCGCTGGTCGAGCACCCGCAGATCGCCATTTTCATAACGCAGCGCAGTTGAAAATAAATTATTCATCGAGAATGTCATGCTAGTTTTCAAGCAGCGGGAAACGTTCGGCTATGGTATCGCCGGTAAAATTAGCCACCCAGCCTTCGGGGTTATTGAACAGGCGAATCGCGGTGAATACCGGGTTTGGCCCCATGTCGAACCAGTGTTTTGTATTGGCAGGCACTGATATCAAGTCGTCTTTTTCACACAGCAATGCATACACCCTGTCATTAATATGCATCACAAAAAGGCCGTGGCCACGCACAAAGAACCGTACTTCATCTTCGCTGTGACGATGTTCGGCGAGGAACTTGTTGCGAAATTCTGTTTTTTGCGGGTGGTCGGGATTCATGCTGACCACGTCATACGTCTGGTAGCCCTGCTCGGCAACCAGTTTATCTATTTCAGTTTTATAGGCGGTGAGTATGCTCTCGTTGTCTGCGTCGGCTGCCAGCGGTTTGTCGGCCCGCCAGCGCTCGAAGCGAATGCCGGCGGCGCCGAGTTCTTTTTTGATGACTTCAAAATCACGGGTCTGTTGCAGAGGCTGTTGTGGCTGTGTTTCTGGATAAATTGTGAGCGTGCTCATGCTGCCACCGTTGGATGTTGTTATGGACTGATGTCGTCGAAGCTGTGTGCAACCAGGTGCGAGTCTGATGGTGTGGCTTTATCACGTACCAGCTGGATGGTTTGCATGCCGGCATCGCGTGCTGCATCCAGTTCTTCAATGATGTCAGATAAGAACAGGATTTCAGCGGCAGGGATGCCGATGTGATCAATAATGGCTGTATAAGAATCGACTTCGCGTTTAGGGCCAATATGCGTATCGAAATAGCCCGTGAATAACGGCGTCAGGTCACCGACATCACTGTGACCAAACAGCAGCTGCTGGGCTTTAACCGATCCGCTGGAATACACGTATAAGTTAATTCCGGCTTCATGCCAGGCGGACAGGTTTTGTGCGGCGTCATCGTAAATATGACCGGTAAAGTCGCCTTGCGCATAACCGTGTTCCCAGATATGTCCCTGCAGGGCTTTCAGCGGTGTGGCTTTTATGTCATCGGTAATCCACTGCAACAGAATTTCTATGCAGCGTTCAACATCGGCATCTGCTTCGCCGGCTTCAATGCGCGTGGCTTCGAGTAATTCTGCTATTTCTGCCTGCTGTGCATGCTGGCGTACAAAGCCAGGCAGGCTTTTGCTGGCGTAAGGAAACAGCACGTCATGCACAAATGCGATCGAGCTGGTGGTGCCTTCAATATCGGTCACTATGGCTTTTATATTCATGATGTCCTTGTAAACTGTTGTTGGACAAATTGTTCCTGCAGCATGCAGGCAAACAGAAATTCAAAACCTTCAATATGGCGACGAGCTTCATCAACATCAAGTCCCCAGGCATAAAGCCCGTGACCGCGCACCAGCAGGCCGGGCTGGTTTAGTTTGCCATTATTGTACTGGCGCGCAACCTGGCGTGCCAGTGCCGGTATGTCCTGGGTGTTATCAAACACAGCCACCGAAATCGGTTCATCGTGTGTCTGGTTGCCACTTAATGATTTCTGCATCTCGAAGCCGCTTAGTGTGAGTGCATCCTCTGCAAGCCGTGACAGCACGGTCGAGTTGACCGAATGCGTATGCAGGACCGCGCCGATCCTGTCGTCAAGCTGGTAAAGCCGGGTATGCAACGCGGTTTCCGCAGAAGGTTTGTGCGCGGTGTTAATTGCTTCGCCATCGAAGTTACAGGTAATCAGGTCGTCGACCACCAGCCTCGCTTTATCACAGCCCGATCGCGTAATCAGGCAATGCTCTGCATCAACGCGTGCGGAAAAATTCCCGCCGGTTGCCGGGCACCACTGGCGTTGGCCAAAAAAATGGCAGGTTTCGACCAGTTGTTGTGCGAGTGCGCTCATCGTTTTGTGCTTCGGGACAAAACACAATAATACACGCAAAACATGGGCGTGCGCATGTTCATCCCGGTGCTTATCCGGTTGTTGTTGTCGGCCAGCGCAGGCGTGACAGCAACGCGGTGGCGGCAATGCCCCAGACGATGATCGCGCCGCCGGGCAGGTCAAACAGCGAGGACAGTCCCAGCCCGAGCGCATAGCCGGAAATCCCGATCAGGTAAGCGAGCAGCAGGGCGCGCCGGTGACCCTGGCCAGTAGCGGCCAGCGCGGGTATGACCAGGCTGGCGAACACCAGGTACACGCCCACGAGCTGTACCGACGAGGTGATGGCAATGGCGAACAGGAAATAAAATCCGGCGGTACTTAGGCTGGCGTTGAAGCCGAACCACAGCACCAGGAAAACCGCGCTGATGATCGCTGGTGTGATTAACTGTTGCCATGTCACCCACAGGATCTGGCCGACCAGCAGTTCGCGCAAATGTTCGCCGGCGTGCGGATTGTCGGCCAGCAGCAGGATGCCCGCAGTGGCTGCCAGTACAAAGCTGATGCCGATCAGCGCTTCCAGCTGTTGCGGCCAGTGTCGTTCCAGCCAGAAGAGCACAGCTGCACCGCTCAATGCAGCAGCCACCGCGGCAAGCTGCACCGCCATGCCATGTGCTTCCCAGCCGAAAGTGCTGGCGATAATCACGCCAAGCCCGGCGATCTGCGCAATCGCAAGATCAATAAAAATAATGCCGCGCCTGAGTACCACACGCCCGAGTGGCACATGCGTACTCAGCACGATGCAACCGGCGACAAAGGCAGGTGCAAGAATCGCAGGATTAAACAGTTCGGCGTTCATGCCAGCGCTGCCAGCAAGTTTGAAATTACGCTGTCGAACCAGTGCAACAAATCTTCGCCCTCACCAGGACTGAAGGGCAACTCGACGACCCTGATACCGGTTTTATCATGCAACCAATGCGTGGCGCGATCATCCTGGTAACTGGCATACACAATCATGTCGGCGGGTGCGCGCTGCATCTGTTCGAGCAGTGCTGCAAGATGCGCACTGCCCGGCGGGACACCGGGTTTTTTTTCAAGTGTGGCGACGTGTTTCAGGCCCAGCCAGTGTTCGAGGTAAACCCAGCTATTGTGATGCACTACCATGGTTTTGCCCTGCAGCTTCCGCGCCTCGGTCTGCCACTTTTCAATCGCCACCTGCCAGCGTTGCGTAAAATCCTTCAGTCTGCTTTCGTAGGCGGCTTTGTGCGATGCATCGATACTGCCGAGACGGCTTGCGAGTGCGCCTGCGACCTTTAGTATATTGCGTGGATCGAGATGAATATGCGGGTTGCCGTCAGCGTGAATGTCACCCAGGCTACGGTCCAGGGTTTCGGGTTTGTCGAGCATGTCCACGTAGTCGCTTGCCATGAAATACCCGGGCTGTCCTGGCTTAAGTTTGCTGTTGCCGGACTTATTGAGTAATACCGGTAACCAGCCGATTTCAAGTTCGGCGCCGGTGCATATCAGCAGGTCAGCATTGCGTGCTCTGGCAATCAGGCTGGGGCGTGCCTGGACATGGTGCGGGTCCTGCAATGCCGTGGTGGCGGCATCGACCTTGACCAGGTCGCCGCCGATTGCTTTTGCCAGTGCGGCCCATTCCGGTTCGCAGCTGAATACCCTGATGGCCGGCCCAGTGTCAGCTGCATAGCTGGCACCGGTGCAACTGAACCATGACAGCACAGTCAGCATAAAAATTATAGTCTTCATCTCGAACTCCTAGTACGTGTGCGCGCCGTGACTGCCCAGACTCATGGTGTATTGAACCAGCACCTGGTTGTCAGTCTGTGGCCAGGATGCATCGTGATTTAGTTGCAAACGCAGGCGTGAATATTCGCTCGGCAACCATTCCAGCATCAGGCTCTGGCGTTTCGGTGTGTGGTCCTGGTTATCGAGGTTCGCGGACGCAAGTACACTGTTATCGCTGCCGCTATTATCACTGTTGAGCTGATCAAGCCGCAGGCCCGTGCGCCACTGTGAATCGAACTGGTAGATGGTTTGTGCGTACCACCCCGATTGATCGCCTGTATAACTCGATATTGCCAGTGGCGAGCTATCGAGCAGGCTGATGTCACCGTTTTCGCGACGCTCAAAATATTCAAACTGGAACTTGAAGTTTTCTTTTTTTGGATTGCCGTTCGGCGCCCACTTGTAGACAAAATCAATCGCGTTGATCTTGCTGTTACCGCTGAATGCGGGCGTGGCGAGATTGCCAGCAAAATCGATATCGCCCGTGGTGCGCTGTTTCACATCGGCCTGCCAGTGGTTGATCCCAAGCAGCCAGCTGTGCGCCACGCCGATGTCGTCACCGACATTGATAAACGCGGTCCACGCACCCGCGCCCTGCTGGTCGCCACCGGCGGGGTACTGTTTACCACTGAGTAATTCTGCGCCGATGGATAAAAACAGTTCGGTCGGTGCAAGATACACCAGCTGTACACCGTCGTCTTTTAGCTGGTCGCCGAACATGGCGCGATACACCAGCGGTGCATCGGCGAAATCCCAGGCATGTGCATGCTGTTCATTGAGATAACCGAAGGCTGAAAAGAAACGACCGAACCTGAGGGTGACGCCGTTGCCGATGCCGAGCGCGTCGACATAGGCTTCTTCGATACCGATTTCGCTTTCGCCTGGCGCTATCGCCAATCGCCAGGGTGATCTTGCCGTAAAACTGGCTGTCGATATTTGCACTCGCGATGAGTTCCGATTCGCCAATCGCAAAGCCTTCATCAGCTAGCCCGGCTTCTTCGCCGAGCATGAATCCGGGCAGGGTGTAATTTTCGGCGGGATTGTCATAGCTGGCGTAGTGACCGTCAAGTACCAGGCTGATGGCGGGGTTAAAACTGTTCTGTGATGCCAGTACAGGCAGGCCGGGCAGCGCAAACAATGCAGCCGCGGCAGAAAAATTCAAAATACGCATAAATCTTGTCTCGCAAACAAATACAAAAAACACGGCCATCACCTGGAATACAGGCAGCGACCGAATGGGTTTAAGTGTTTGCGGAAACGGGCGGTGCGCGTGCCTGGTAGCGAGTGGTGCTTACTGATGTGTGGTTGACTGATAATGCGCTGGCAGACGCGGTGCAGACAAACAGGCTGGTAAGCAGGAGTGTATGTGTCAGCAGGGCACCGGGAGCATGTTCCAGTGAGGAGAGGGGTACACAATATTCAGCGTGCACATGAAACGGGTGTTCTGTCGCATGCGCAAGCGAAGCAAACTGCCCGAGGAGCAATATCAGCCCGAGCAGGAAAACCAATAGCCGTGTGCGTTGTAAGTGAATCACGATGTCAGTGCCAGCATAATCCCCCAAGTTTACTCCCGGACATCAAGCACTACCAGAGATTGTGCTGTATGAAACTGTGCTCGCTTGCAATATGGCCTGATACTGATAACTTTAACCACCCTTATATACAGAGTCAGGCACAGGCATCCGCATGAGCAGTATCGATAAGTCACAGCTGGTCAGGCAGTTGCAGCACATTACGCGGCCGGAAGCGGTGTTACACCAGGCTGAAGACCTGCGCCCGTACGAATGTGACGGGCTCTCGGCCTACCGCGAACTGCCGCTGGTAGTGGTTTTGCCGGAGACCGTCGAGCAGGTGCAGGCAATACTGGCGTATTGTTACCAGCATGAGGTGCCGGTGGTGGCACGCGGTGCGGGCACCGGGTTGTCCGGCGGCGCACTGCCGCATGCCGACGGTGTGCTGCTGAGTCTCGCCAAGTTCAACCAGATCATCGATATCGATGCCGAGCGCCGCGTTGCGCGGGTGCAGCCGGGGGTGCGCAATCTTGCAATTTCAGAGGCGGTCGAAAACCTGGGGCTGTATTACGCGCCAGATCCCTCGTCGCAAATTGCCTGCAGCATCGGTGGCAATGTCGCCGAAAATTCCGGCGGTGTGCATTGCCTCAAGTACGGCCTCACGGTGCACAATATCCAGCAGCTCAAACTGGTGACCATCGAAGGTGAACTGCTCACATCGGTGGCGGCGGCCTGGATAGCGCAGGCTATGATCTGCTCGCACTGATGACAGGTTCGGAAGGCATGCTCGGTGTAATCGTTGAAGTCACGGTCAAGTTGTTGCCGGTACCGGAACGCGCGCAGGTGCTGCTCGCCGCATTTGATGATATTGCCAAAGCCGGTGCCGCGGTGGGCGATATTATTTCGGCGGGGATTATTCCGGCCGGGCTTGAAATGATGGACCGGCTTGCGATTAAAGCCGCGGAAGATTTTGTGCACGCAGGTTATCCGCTCGATGCAGAGGCGATTCTGTTGTGCGAACTCGACGGCACCAATGAAGAAGTCTCGGCGCACGTTGCCAAAGTGCGCGCAATTTTGAAACACAGCGGTGCGACCGAAGTGCGCACAGCAAAAGACGAAGCCGAGCGCATGCGTTTTCTGGAAAGGTCGCAAGGCAGCGTTTCCCGCGGTCGGCCGAATCTCGCCTGATTATTACTGCATGGATGGCACCATCCCGCGCATGCATTTGCCGCATGTGCTCAATACCATCGCCAGCCTGTCAAAAGAATACGGACTGCCGGTGGCCAATGTATTTCATGCCGGTGACGGCAACCTGCACCCGCTGATTCTGTACGATGCCAACAAACCCGGCGAACTGGAACGCACCGAAGAATTTGGCGGCAAGATTCTTGAGCTGTGTGTTGATGTCGGCGGCACCATTACCGGCGAGCACGGTGTCGGCATGGAAAAAATCAACCAGATGTGCGTGCAGTTCCATTCCGCCGAGCTCGAACAGTTTCACGCCATCAAGCACGCCTTCGATGAAAAAGAATTATTAAACCCCGGCAAGGCCGTGCCGACGCTGCACCGTTGTGCCGAGTTCGGCGCCATGCATGTGCATCACGGTAAGCTGTCGCATCCCGAACTGGAGCGTTTTTAAAATAATGAGTGATGTAAGCGAACAGCTGCAGCAACAGGTGCAGGCGGCATATGCAGGCAATACACCGCTGTGTATCCAGGGCGGTAACAGCAAGGCATTTTACGGTCGCGCGTGCGTCGCAGACACACTGAGTGTGCGCGAACATAGCGGTATCGTTAATTATGCGCCGACCGAGCTGGTCATCACTGCGCGCAGTGGCACACGGTTAAGTGATATCGAAACCGCGCTTGCCGAACAGAACCAGATGCTGGCCTTCGAGCCGCCGCATTACGGTGAGCATGCCAGCATAGGCGGCACGGTCGCGTGTAATTTTTCAGGCCCGCGACGTGCTTATGCAGGTGCAGCGCGTGACTTCGTGCTCGGCTGTAAAATAATTAATGGCAAAGGTGAGTTGCTCGCATTCGGCGGCGAGGTCATGAAAAATGTCGCCGGCTATGATGTCTCGCGTTTAATGGCCGGGGCCATGGGCACACTGGGTGTGATTACCGAGGTGTCACTTAAAGTATTGCCGAAACCCGAAAGTGAAATTACCCTGGCACTCGAATCCAGCGCGAGCCAGGCACTGCAATACATGCATCAATGGTCGCGCACACCGATGCCCGTCAGCGCTACCTGTTTTGACGGCGACCGACTTTTTGTGCGGCTGGGGTCCAGTGAAGACGGTGTTCATGCAGCACATGCCCGTATCGGTGGTGAGATCATTGCAGAGGAAGATGGCTTCTGGAAAAAACTGCGCGAACAAAAACATGCATTTTTTACAAGCAGTAAATCGCTGTGGCGGTTATCGGTAGAATCAAACGCTGAGCCGTTAAAGCTTGATGCCAGGTGTTTATACGAATGGGGCGGTGCGCTGCGCTGGTACCTGACCGATGCAGCGACCAGCAATGTGCGCGCACTGGCGGCATCCGCAGGCGGCCATGCAACTTTATTCCGCGGCACGGGCGATGACAGGTTTCATCCGCTCGATGCAGGTGTGTTACGCATGCATCAAAAACTAAAGTCGGCATTCGACCCAAAAGGAATTTTAAATCCCGGGCGAATGTACGCGGAACTAAACTAGGCCATGCAAACACAAATCACACAGGCTTTGCTAGATACCGCGCAGGGCCGCGAAGCAGATTCAATTTTGCGCAGTTGTGTGCACTGCGGATTTTGCACCGCCACCTGCCCGACCTACCAGTTGCTCGGCGATGAACTCGACGGCCCGCGCGGTCGCATTTATCTCATCAAGCAGGTACTGGAAGGCAGCGAGGTCACTGCAAAAACCCGCAACCATCTCGATCGTTGTCTTACCTGCCGCGCCTGCGAAACCACCTGTCCTTCGGGCGTGCGTTATGGGCGCCTGGTCGATATCGGTCGTGAACTGGTCGAACACAAGGCGCCGCGCGGTGCGTTTGAAAAATTCCAGCGGTTTGCCCTGAGAAAAATATTCGCTTATCCGAAGCGCATCGGTAGCCTGGTTCGTATCGGCCAGGTTTTCAAACCAATTCTGCCCGCAGTGCTGGCAAAAAAAATTCCCCAGCGCCAGCCGGCACGCGACTGGCAGGTCAGCAGTCACCCACGCAAAATGCTGGTACTGCAGGGTTGCGTGCAAAGCGCGGTCACGCCCGACACCAATACTGCCAGCGCTAAACTGCTGGACAAACTTGGCATCGAATTAATTGCTGCACCGCGCGCCGGATGTTGCGGTGCAGTTAGTCATCATCTGTCGGCCCCTGAAGAAGCGCTCAATTTCATGCGTAATAATATCGACGCCTGGTGGCCGCACATCGAGCAGGGCGCAGAAGCCATCGTGATTACTGCCAGCGGTTGCGGCGCAGTGATAAAGGAATACGGCATCCTGCTTCAACACGACAACGCCTACGCAGAAAAAGCCAAACGCGTCAGCGCACTCGCTAAAGATATCAGTGAAATTATGCTGGCTGAAACCCTGCCAATGATCAAGGCAGAAGATGCCAGCATCAAGGTCGCGTTCCACAGCCCGTGCACGCTGCAACACGGCCAGCAACTCAACGGTGTGGTCGAACAAATCCTCGAAAACACCGGCTTCACTTTATGCAAGGTAAATGATTCACACCTGTGCTGTGGTTCAGCCGGTACATACTCGATACTTCAGCCAAGGCTATCGGGGCAGTTGCTCAAAAACAAGTTACATTCCCTCGAAGCCGATGAACCCGACGTGATTGCGACTGCGAATATTGGCTGCCAGTTGCACCTGGCTACGGGGGCAAATAAACCGGTAGTGCACTGGATCGAATTGCTCGAAGCGTATTTGTGATGTATTAGTTATTACTGGTAATATTAATAGACAACAATTGTGTAATTACAATAAGGCTTACTGGAAATCGAAGACTATGACAGACAATCAAAATGATAAGTATATCTACTATACAAAAATGGCATGGACTATTTATATCCTGATAACCATTGCCATTATTGTTGTATTAGTACTATTTGTCGCCGAGGACACCGAAGAAAGGTTTTTCTACGGGTTAATGCCTGCAGCAGCAGCTTATGTTTTTCGCCCAATGGATAAACCCTTTAGCAAGCTCATTTTTAAGTTCACAGGCGTTTCTCATCCCGCAGAGGAAAAATAAGCCGCGATATACCTGGCAAGCGCATTAACTCTGGCCGGTTTTACGAGCCACTTCGTTGCACTGCGCCCTGTGCAAAACCGTCAGAATATGCACAACGTTGTATTTCATAAAGGAAAATGAATAATTATAGCCACAGGTGATAAATAAGAAGTATTAGCATATGTGCTATGTGACAGGAACTTAAGCTATTGCTGGTGATGATTAATTCGAATGATTATTAATTGCCATCGGCCCCTTTATTTCATCATTACCAGCAACTATAGGATTAGTCATTACCTGGTCCACGTTGTATTATATGCCGATAATAAATATGGCGATGGAGTGTAAAAATGGAACCCCCCAAAACACCGCAGGATAACTCCGCAAAAGATTCAGGAACAGATCCCGGTTCCGGTGTGGAAAATACCGAAAAGAAAAAGTTTGGTAGAAGACTGCAGGATGCCATCACATCAAAAGACCCAAAACGGAAACTGAATCTGGATCGCAGGGCGATTAATAGTGATCGTCGTACCGAGCGCAATCCTGGCTACCAGGGCCAGGCACTTAGATTTACCATCGATAGAAGGCGGAATCAAAAAGACCGTAGAAAAAAGGATTGACTACATCACCCTGGGTAAATTTCATGAGTATCCAGTTAACATGACCCAGAATTCAGGTGTTAGTGCCAGGTAGTGATCTGGTATACAGGTGAGCAATTCACGTTTGTCCCCGACCGCCTTTAATACCTGTCTATGGCAATTTAATCGAACTGTTAATCCGCGATAAAACCGGCAGCCTTGTGGCTACCGTCGCAGAACGGTTTGTTTTTCGACTGGCCGCAACGACACAAGGCTGCCTGCTTGCCATGCCAGGCAACACGGCCGCTGCCAGCAATGATGGCGAAATTGCCGGACAGGCTCATCGGGCCATTCTTGAAGAATTTGACCGCCAGGCTGCCGCCCTGTGTCTGCGTGTCTTCACCGGTTTCACCCACTGCGCCGTAGTCCTCGAAGCCGGCTTTGAGGTGGCTGTTGTCGCAGAACGGTTTGTTTTTCGACTGGCCGCATCGGCATAGCGCGGCGCGAAATTTGACACCGGGCATGTCGGCCGGGGCGTTTTCGATGTCCAGCTCGCCATGCAGAAACAGTGGCCCGTTGTAGACCACCTGGACGGTGTTGTTTTTCGCCGGTTTTTCGTTATCGCCGCCAGCCTTGTCGTTGTAGCTCAGTGCGCCCGAGGGGCAGCGCCTGATGACTTTTCTGACATTATCATCATCAACCAGGTCGGGCTGGCACCAGGGATCGCGGCCGCCGACAAAGAGCTCGTCCTGTGAATAGCCGCATTCACCGATATGAATGCATAGCCGGCCGTCCCACTGCACGTCGATATTTTTACCTGGGTATTTCGTTATTTTTTCTGCGCCCATATCTGTCTCCCGTCGATTGTCTGGTGTGTTTTATGTACTAACACTACGCTGCATTTGCATGCAAGGCAAAGTACATGCGTGCGAAAAATCCTCGCCCGGGAGCGGATGTTTCTAATAACGTACATGTGTTGATAAAGAATAAATCGATGCCAGGTTGGCAGATAACATATAAGTACATTATTAATGAACAAGCACATTTAAGCATATGCAGTGCGTGATATATGCGGTAGAATATAACATGTTCTATTAATACATATGTTCATTATTAACGTACACTTATTCTATTGAGAAATTAACGTGCCTGTGCAGACCTGTGACACGCAATTACTTGCAACTGCAATTGAGCAGCTGCAACGCCAGACCGGGATCCGGCTGAATGTCATCGAGGAAGACGCAGGCATGGCCGGTGAGGTGATTGATGCCATCATCGAGGTCGAGGGTTACGCTGCTCTGCGCTTTGTGGCCTGTGTGAAAAAGTGGGCGCCGCAGGCTAATTTCGGTGCCCTGGTAGAACAGGTTCGGCAGTTGCCAGGCAAGGGCATGCTGGTGGCAGATCACGTCAATCCAGCTATGGCCGACAGGCTGAGAGCGTCAGATATTCCATTCATCGACACCGCCGGCAATGCGCTGATTAATGAAAAGCCGCTGCATGTATTTATCAAGGGCAATCGGCCGACGCATCTGCCGGCGATGCAATCACGGGGTCGCGCTTTTAAACCGGGTGGACTCAAGATCGTGCATGCGCTGTTCACGCAGCCAGAGCTACTCAATGCATCCTATCGGGATCTCGCGGTAGCAGCGGGTGTCGCACTGGGCACGGTCGGGCAGGTTTTGCAGGACCTGAAACAGGGCGGCTTCCTGCTCGAGCCAAAAAAAATGCAGCGCCGACTGGCGCAAAATAAACGCCTGTTCGATCGTTGGGTCGAAGCTTACCTGGAATCCCTTAAACCCAAACTGCTGGTCGGGCGCTACACTTCGGACCGGGCAGACTGGTGGAAGGCTGTCGATATTAGTCAATACAACGCGGTCTGGGGCGGCGAAGTGGCGGTGGCGAAAACCACGCGCTACCTGGCGCCGCAAAAAATCACCGTGTATCTTGACCAGGAAGGCCCTTCGTTGCTGCCTTCGGAGATGCGCTTACGCAAAGATGATGCCGGTGAAATTGCCCTCTACAGGATGTTCTGGAAACACCGCGGCGGCGAAGTGGCCGATGCCATGGTTGTGTATGCTGACCTGGTAGGATCGGTAGATCCGCAGAACATCGAAGTGGCACGCGTATTTTACGGCGAAAAACTCAGCCAGCTGATGAGCAATTAAACAGCAGATCAAATCGCTTACCAGGCGTCACCAGTATTTAAAAAAATCAGGGTGTACTAATCACCCCGGCCTGCGGATCGCCGGCATGCATCATGAACTTGTGGCTGACGGGACTGCCGCCTGCCTTGTTTTTAACGCTCAGGGTGAATTCATAGTCACCCGGCGGTAACGGAATTTCGGCGCCGCGCGCCAGAATGGTGGTGAATTCATTTAACACACGCTGGAACAGCTCGCCGATATTCTGGCTGCTGGGGTTGGCCTGAAACGTACCGTTGCCTGCCTGTGCAATCTGCGTCAGTTCACTGGCATTGATCGCAGAACCGAGACCGATGACATGCGAGGTCAGGCGCGGGTGTGCAGCGACGGCTGATTTGGCGGCGTCGAGCGTGGTCGGTAGCGTGCCGTACTGCGCGTAACTGGCGCCGGACGTGGTGCTGAGGGTGCGGTTGGGGTTGGTTAAAGTGTTATCCCAGTAACTGTAATTGTCTGCACCGTCAGAGAATACGAGCATCACGTACTGATCACGTGCACCATTGAAAATGCCATTGTCGTATTCGGACTGGAGGTAATCGGCCATGACCTTAACCGCGGAATCGAGCTTGGTGGCGGTGCCGGCGAACGGTTCGGGTATCGACAGAATGTCATCCGGAACCCAGTCGTGATTGATGTTGTACGCGCTCTGGTTCATCACTTCATCAAACCAGATCAGCGAAAATTTTACCGCGCCCGGGCGTGTGTTCCACAGGTCGAGAACTTGCTGGTAACTGTCGCGTGATGCTGTTTTCATCGGTTCGAAAGCGGGCGGGTTATGCTGGGTCATCGAGAAACTGGCATCCAGCACCATGGCGAAATAAAGATTCACTTCAAGCTCAGTCGATGACTGATTGAGCATGGATTCCACATCGATGGGATTGCCGTCGAGTATAAGCTGGACAACAATCTGGTCTTCGGTCAGGGGCGCGCCGCTGGAGTCGCGAACAGAAAACTGCAGGATGACCTGTGTTTTACCATTGCTGCTAAGCCAGGTGACCTGTGGTTGCTGGGTGATCTCCAGCTTGAGTCCTGTACTGGATCCGTCCCCCAGGTTTCTATCGAAATTGTCATCGCAGGCGGGCAGGAGGCTGAACAAAGCGAGAAAAAATCCAAGGATAGAAAACCGGAAAAGCATACTGTTCTTCATAACATTACCTCATTTAAACGGCCTTGCTGACAGGGCGCGCGGACTCTATCCTAAACAGACATGCCAGGCAAGCGTTGCAAGTCAGGTTCCGTTCGCGGTAAGACAGTATAGCTATGAAGAAGTTTTCGGCGATGCAATAGTAATTTCCATTCAGCTTAACGATTAAGGCGCTGAGTGAAGCTTTTAAGGAGTCAAATCAGGCTGGCTGCTGTATTGGTGGTTAGCTGGGTGACAACGCTTTTAATCGTCGAAACGTTTTTTCGAATCGCACTGGATTTGATATAGATATGGCTATTTTCGCGATAGCTGGTGCAAAATCGAAACATATTAATGGGAGCAACCATGGCGACATTACAATTTCTCGGCGCAATACAACAAGTGACAGGTTCTTGCTACTTGATTGAATCCGAATCTGTTCGCGTACTGCTCGAATGCGGCATGATCCAGGGTGAACGCAATTCAAATCAGAATAAGGAGCGCGATCAGGACCAGGTATTTGACTTTGATGCCAAATCAATCGATGCGGTGATTATTTCACACGCGCATCTTGATCACAGCGGGTTGTTACCACGGCTGGTACGCGAAGGTTTTAATGGCGATATATATGTCACCACGCCGACTGCGGACCTGCTGGATATTATGTTGAAAGACGCTGCATTCCTGCAGCAAAAAGACAATGACTGGGCGAACCGCCGCCGTGCGCGTTCCGGCAAAGATCCGATTGAGCCATTGTATGAAATCGAAGATGTCGAGCAGGTGCTTGAGCAACTGGTGCCGCTTTCATACGGTGAACGCACCGAAGTCGTAACGGGTATCGAGCTGCGCTATCGTGATGCCGGCCATATTATCGGCTCGGCGATTGTTGAAGTCTGGATTAAAGAATCAGGCGCAACACGCAAGCTGGTATTTTCCGGTGACCTCGGCAACAACTGCTCACCCTTGCTGCGCGATCCTGAAGTGGTTGATGAAGCCGATGTGTTATTGCTCGAATCGACCTACGGTGATCGCAATCATCGTCCGCAGGATGAAACACTCGATGAGTTTGCAGAAATACTGGATGTTGCCATGCAAAAGGGCGGTAATGTTTATATTCCTTCGTTCGCTGTCGGTCGTACCCAGGACCTGTTGTACCGCCTCGGAAAATTTCATCGCGAAGGCAAGCTCAGACAACAAAAAATATTTCTCGATAGCCCGATGGCCACCAGTGTTAGCAAGGTGTATGTCAAACACAGCCGTCTCTATAACCAGGACGACCCTGAGTTTAATAAAAGCATCAAGTCAGGCTGGGCCAGCTGGTTGCCGATGCTGACATTTACCCAGAGCACCGAAGAATCAATGGCACTGAATAATATCAGCGGTGGTGCAGTCATTATCGCAGGCAGTGGTATGTGCACCGGTGGCCGTATTCGGCATCATCTCAAGCATAATCTCTGGCACCGAAATAATCACCTGGTGTTCGTTGGTTTCCAGGCGCGCGGTACGCTTGGGCGCATCATCGTCGATGGTGCGAAGCGGGTGAACATCATGGGTGAAGAAATTGCAGTCAATGCACAGGTGCATACACTGGGTGGATTTTCAGCACACGCCGGGCAGGAGCAATTATTGAACTGGGCGAGCCATTTCAAACAAAAGCCCAGGTTGTACCTGGTACATGGCGAAATAGAAAAAATGCTGGTGTTGCAAAAACAGTTTATGGATGTTCACAACTGGTACGCTAATATCCCGGCACCGCGTGAGCGCATTACTTTGTAAGGCACACCCCCGGGTTTTTAGATCATGCCTTCGCCCTCACTCGGTGGCGCGGGTGGTGGCTGTTGTTTCTGGCGTTTCTGTTTTAGTTTTTCCAGCGCTTCGTTGAGTGACTCGTTGAATTCTTTCATGCCCTTGTTGAACGAATCACCCATTTCCCTGGAGCCTTCCTGCAATAACTCGTCGAGCAACTGCATGCCTTCATCCAGTGACCGTTCCAGGTGTTCGATGTTTTTTTCGGCAGAACTTGAAAATTTGTCTGCCATCTCATTCAGATGTTTTTCGACATCGGTCGGCGGTGACGGGATACGGGTTTCGCTGGCATCAATAACCCATTGACCATTTTGCATCACCAGGACGGTATTAAATTCTTTTGAAGTATTGCCCGAGTTGACAATGGTTGTCACCACGGTACGGCTGTCAGTCAGCGCGACTGCGTTGAGTGGTATTTTACCTTCAGCCGGCAGGTTTGCGTATTCATCAAACGCTGCCTGGGTATCGTTTGACACCAGTGTGCGCGCGGTTGTCATGTCACCCGCCTGCATCGCCTGCCAGTATTGCTGGGCAATGTTCTTCGGGTCTTGTGCCTGCAGGCAGCCGCTGACAAGAAACAATCCGCTTGCTGCAATCAATATTTTTTTCATCGCACTCACCTGGTGTTAGTTTATCGTGCTCGCATTTTTTTCATCGAGCAGGTTCTGGTTGTCGCTGGCGTCGAGAATTTTTTCGAATATATCAATTTCATCATCCTCACCTTCGTCAAATTCATAACTGCCGGGATCGGCGCCCATAATCTGTTCGAAAGTGTTGATCGCCTGTTCAAGCCCGGGATTGAATTCCAGTGCTTTCATATACATGTTGCGTGCTTCGGTTAAAAACACATCACGAAAATCCGGGTCACGATTCAGGCGGTCGCGGGTTTCGTGTTTTTTATCATCGCTGAGTGGCATAGGGCCTCCGCTGTATTGTGTGTAATGCTGGCACGCCAGCTACGGGCCGGTCTCGGTGGTCAATATTTTAACTGATTCTGAAAGCGCTTGCGATTATGCCAGATGGTGTGGGGTGAATAACCCGGAGAGGTGTGGTGGAACTGCTTGGCGTCGGTTAAGACGCTGGCATCCAGTGTCTTGTTTTCTCGCTGCTGGGGTGCTCGCACCAGCATCCAGCTCAGCCTAACAAAACATCCTTCGCCTTGTTAATCTGTGCCGCAAGCGTGTCCGAACCGCCACGGTCAGGGTGCACTTTCTGAATCATGCGTTTGTGCGCACTCAGGATTTCTTCGCGCGTCGCGCCGGGTTTCAGGCCGAGAATATCCAGCGCATCCTTTTTTGTCATCGCGCCGCTGCGCGGTGGGGGAGGTGGCTGCTGCTGTGACTGCTGCGACTGCTTGCCGGTTTTTGTCTGCTGATACAGGCGACTAACGAGTGGCAGGTATTTTAAATAACCCAGCAGGCGCGGAATCATTGCCACTGCACTGGCGATCACTGCGGCTATCCAGTGCAGCCTGCCGGTGGCAGTGAGCACCAGCAGCGTGCCGGCAATGATGCTGAACAGCGTCCAGAAAATCATTTTCTTGCGTTGCTCGCCGCTGCTGCGCCTGATGTTGTACCAGAGCAGCAACGCTACCGCGAGCACGGCAAGCAAAATGACAATGCGTGCCATGGTTGTGGCTAGCTGTGCAGCGTGCGCTTAACCGTGGCGCCGATGTCCGCCGGGTTGCGCACCACGTGTACACCGAGTGCTTCCATTGCATCCATTTTAGCTACCGCGGTATCAGACTGCGCCGAGATAATCGCGCCGGCATGGCCCATGCGACGACCGGGCGGTGCTGACACCCCGGCGATAAAACCGATCACCGGCTTGTTCATGTTTTCACTCGCCCAGCGTGCGGCATCGACTTCCTGCTGGCCGCCGATTTCACCGATCAGTACTACGGCATCGGTGTCTTCGTCATCATTGAACGCCTTGAGCACATCGACAAAATTAGCGCCGTTGATTGGATCACCGCCAATGCCGACACTGGTCGACTGGCCGTAACCGAGGTCTGTCATCTGCGCCACGGCTTCATAATTAAGCGTGCCCGAACGCGAGACCACGCCGATGCGTCCCGGTGAATAAATATTGGCCGGCATAATACCGACCTTGCATTCACCCGGGGTGATAACACCCGCGGTGTTCGGCCCGAAGATCATTGCATCGTGACCGATGAGATAACGCTTGACGCGCACCATGTCCTGCACCGGGATACCGTCGGCAATCACCACGATCATTTTGATGCCGGCTTCAATTGCTTCGAGAATGGCATCTGCAGCGTATTGCGGCGGTACAAAAATGCCTGAGACATCAGCGCCGGTTTCGCGCACCGCGTCTGACACGGTTTCAAATACCGGGAGATCGAGATGTTTCTGGCCGCCTTTGCCGGGGGTCACGCCGCCGACTACATTGGTACCGGTGCGAATGGCTTCTTCAGCGTGAAAGGTAGAATGCTGGCCGGTAAAGCCCTGGTAAATCACGCGCGAGTTTTTGTTAATGAAAATACTCATGCTACCGCCTCCACTTTGGTGACTGCAGCCACGGCCTTGCGCGCGGCATCGTCCAGGTCGACCGCGCTAATAAAACGCAGGCCGGATTCAGCCAGGATTTTCTGCCCGGCTTCAACGTTGGTGCCTGACAGGCGCACGATCACGGGGACTTTAATATCCTGTTCCTGCATTGCCTGTACCACGCCTGTGGCGACCCAGTCGCAACGGTTGATGCCGGCAAAAATATTTAACAGGATGGCTTTCACATTAGGATCTTTCAGCACAATGCGAAACGCATTGGCGATTTTTTCCGGTGATGCGCCGCCGCCAACATCGAGAAAATTCGCCGGCGTGCCGCCGTGCAGGCTGATTGCATCCATCGTCGCCATGGCGAGGCCGGCACCGTTCACAATACAGCCGACATTGCCGTCGAGCGCGATGTAATTCAGGCCATGGCCGGACGCCTCGACTTCTTTCGGGTCTTCTTCGTCGAAATCGCGATACGCGGTAATGTCGGGAAAGTTATGCACCGCGTTACCGTCAAAATTCATTTTTGCGTCCAGCGCCATCAGCTTGTTGTCAGCCACGATTGCCAGCGGGTTGATCTCGGCCATGAGGGCTTTTTTGTCGCGAAAGCAGCGGTACAAAGACTGCATCAGTTTTACCGCCTGCGGCATCAGTGGCCCGGTGAGGCCAATGCGCGCGGCTATTTTGCGGCACTGGAATTCGGGCAGGCCAATCGCCGGGTCAATCGCTTCACGAATGACTTTATCCGGACTGGTGCGCGCGACTTCTTCGATATCCATGCCGCCACTGGCCGAAGCAATCAGGGTGATGCGCTGGCGAGTACGGTCGATTACCAGGCCGAGGTACAGCTCCTGCACGATGTCCTGCGCGGCTTCGATCAGTACACGCTGCACCAGTTTGCCCTCGGGCCCGGTCTGCGGTGTGACCAGGTGTGAGCCGATAATCTGGTCGGCGTGCTGGCGGACTTCATCGATAGAGTTTGCGACTTTGACGCCGCCGCCTTTGCCGCGGCCACCGGCGTGGATCTGGGCCTTGACCACCCAGCGCTCACCGCCGATCTGCTCGGCGATAATGCCGGCACCGGCATCCGAGTCAGCCACCCGGCCTTCGGGCACCGGCACGTTATAACTGCGCAGTAGCTCTTTGGTCTGGTGTTCGTGAATATTCATAAACCCTCCTGATTTTTTTATATATATGTGTGTCAGGCGCTGGCCGCGATCTGGTCGGCTTTTTTCACCAGCACTTCGGCCTGGCGAATCGAAGCGGCATCGATCATTTTGCCATTGAGTGAAACCGCGCCCTTGCCTTCGGCAGCGGCCTGTTTCATCGCCGCCAGGATATTGCGCGCGGTTTCGACTTCGTCAGTCGCGGGTGAGAACACCTCGTTGGCGAGCGCGATCTGGCTGGGGTGGATCGCCCACTTGCCTTCAAAACCGAGCGCGGAATCCGAGCGCGCGACTGACAAATAGCCTTCTTTATCCGCGATATCACCGAACGGGCCGTCGATCGGGCGCAGGCCGTAGGCGCGGCAGGCCACCACCAGGCGCGACATTGCAAAATGCCACTGGTCGCCCCAGTGGGCTTCGCGCACGCCGTGTTCATTCGGATGCGTTAGTAAGGTGTAGGCCGGGTTGGCGCCGCCCATATTGGTGGTGCGCGCCTGGGTCGAGGCGGCGTAATCGGCGACGCCGAAGTGCAGCGCTTCCAGCCGATCCGGGCAGGACTGGGCCACGGCTTCGACGTTTGCCATGCCCATCGCGGTTTCGATCAGCGCGGTCAGGCTCACCGGCCGAAAGCCGCGCGCCATTTCCACCTGGCTCATCAGCGTGGCGACAAATTCCAGCTCCGAGGGCGTGCCCACCTTGGGGACAAGAATAGTGTCGATTTTATCGCCGGCCTGCTCCATGACTTCGATAATGTCGCGGTAGCACCACGGGGTGTCGAGGCCGTTGATGCGCACGGAAATCGTGCAATTCGACCAGTCGAGGTCATTCAGGGCTTCGATCGCGTTTTTGCGCGCCTGGTCCTTGTCGTCCGGGGCGACCGCGTCTTCGAGGTCGATAAACACGGCATCAGCACCGCAAGTCGGTGCTTTTTCTATCATTTTCAGGCTGCTGCCGGGGACGGCCAGCTCGCTGCGGTGGAGTCGATTCTGTTTCGCCATAGTCAGTGCTTTCCAGAGGGTCCGGTATGTTGTTTAAAGGTGCGTATAAATAACAGACTCCGGGCAACTATACAAATGCGGAATGACAGTGTGGTTATTGGCTGATTGAGGCGGGCGAACTAAGTCAGGCGCGGCGGGTCTATGCGGGCAGTATAAAAATACCGGGCCCCCGGCCTGTTAATAATCCCCAGGAGATTTCAAATGATTTTGAACCAGAAGCAGGTGGCTGCACTGACGGCCACCGTGTTACTCGCAGCGGCGTCAAACCTTACTTTCGCGGAAGAATATCGACGCAATAATCTGTATATCGGCGGTGGTGTGAATTTCAATTCCTTTGGCTTTGGCAATGCGACCGGCATCCAGGTGCTTGGCGGTTACCGGTTTAATGCAAAATTGAACGGCGATATCTCGTCCGCGGTAGAGATTGGCTATATGGACAGCGGCAATTTCGACAACAATATATTTGGCAATAACAACAACGATGCACAGGGCGTGTGGCTGGCCATGGTCGAAAGCGTACCGGTCAGTAACAAGGTTGATGCACTGGTGCGCGTGGGTGTGGACCTGGGCGACGATGACGGCCTGATGGTGGGTGCCGGCATGGGTTACAACTTCAACTCACAGACATCGTTGCGTACCGAGTACGTAGTGCGCGATAACATCAACAGCTTCCAGTTTAATGTTCTGTTCCGTATATAAAAACATTTGCCACAGGACAGCTAAACAATTAACCGCAGAGGCGCAGAGGGCGCAGAGGAAAAACAAATATAATTGTTAAAGCAAAAGCCAGTATAGAAAGGACTGGTTTTTGATTGCAGCCATCATACGTTTTTCTCTGCGTACTCTGCGCCTCTGCGGTTCATCCTTGGTGTTTAGTACCGATATATGCTTTATGGCAAAATGAATTATGAATAAACATATCGAGCAGGTACTGGAGTACTGGTTTGGCGGGTTTCCGGATGCGTATTCCAGTGATCCTGCAAAAGCTGATATGTGGTTCAAAAACGGTTCCGCATACGACCGTGAAATTTTTACCCGGTTTGGTGGTTTGTATGACCGTGCAATTAACGGGCAACTGGAGAGCTGGACAGAAAGCCCGCGCGGCCGGCTGGCATTAATCATTCTGCTCGACCAGTTTTCACGTCATATCCATCGCGGGCAGGCCGAAGCCTTCACACAGGATGAAACTGCGCAAACCATATGTCTTGATGGTATTGCGGCCGGTGATGATAAATTGCTGCACCCGGTAGAGCGCGTATTCTTTTACCTGCCGCTGGAACATGCAGAAAATATTGAACGCCAGAACTACAGCGTGGCGGCATTCGAGGGCCTGGTCGAAGACGTGCCCGCACCGCACCGACAAATGTTTGAATCAAATCTTGAGTACGCCAGGCGACATCATCACGTGATCGAGCTGTTCGGTCGCTTCCCCGAGCTAAACGAAATCCTCGGCAGACAAGCTACGGACGAAGAGCGTGCGTTCCTGGAAAGAGGTGAGTATTCGTTTTTATGAAAAAAAATTAATAACCGCAAAGACGCAAAGGTCGCAAAGGTCGCAAAGGAAAAATTTATGTCTTTAAAATCAGTAAGATTTTCTTTGCGACCTTTGCGTCTTTGCGGTCAAATATTTCACATCTTTTCTTATCACTTCTCAGATAGCCAGTAAAAACTCAGGCTCGGGATTACCAGTGCGTTTTTGAATATGTCGGGGCTGCGGCCGGTGTTGAGGTCTATCAGGTGGCCGGGTTGTGGTCCGACCCATGTCTGTACATCATCCAGTTCGAGATGTTGGGGCTTGTTGTCAAAGTTGGCCACCACCAGTACGCGTTCACCGTATTTTGCAAGCTCATAGCGGCCGAACACGAACAGGTGTGGATTTTTCACTTCGATGAGTTCGCGATTGTTGAAGTCAGCGAACACTTCGATCTCCTTGCGTACTGCAATCATTCTTTTTAATTCACTGAATATTTCATATTGCACTGTCCCCGGTGTGTTTCTGAGCGCGGCAACGTCCCAGTCGATGACCGGGCGGTGCACCCAGCGGGTGTCTTTCATTTTGAACGGGTCCTGAAGATAACCGCAATCATTAATAGTGCCGATCTCGTCACCGTAGTAGAGCAGCGGGAGGCCGCCGAATGACAGGATCATGCTGTGCAGTAATAAAATTCCCTTGATCGCATCCTGCGTGGCCTGCTGGTTGCCGGTTTCCAGCGCGTATTGCAAACCGGCGAGAGAGGCGAGTGATCCTGATATGCGCGCGTCGCCGGTTTTTTCATTCTGGCCGAAAGGCAGGCCGCGTGCATACGACTCATCGTATTTGCCGATGAAATATTCGAACAGGAACTTGCGGTGGCTGGCAGGGTTGTAGCCGGCAAGTACAATGTCCCGGTCATCAAAACCCAGCCCGATATCATCGTGGCAGCGTATATAGTTGAGCCAGGTGGCGCGATCAAGTTTGACCGGCAGGTTTTTAATTCCCTGGGTGAGCAGCTTTGTATTCTTGGTGGCATTGGCATCCCACAACAAAGCCATGAAGGTCGCGTTGTAGGCAATTTCACATTCCTTGGCGATCACAGCGTCTTCACCGAAATACTTGATGACTTCTACTGGCGCAACAATTGCTTCCGCGATGAACAGCACGCCGGGTGCAGTGACCTGGCAGCAGTCTTTCAGCAGTTGCAGTATCAGGTGCGCTTCGCGTTCGTTCTGACAGGTGCTGCCGATTTTTTTCCACAAAAAAGCGACCGCGTCGAGGCGCAAGACATCAGCACCCTGGTTGGCCCAGTAGAGAATAATATCCAGCATTTCGATAAAGACATCAGGATTGCTGTAGTTCAGGTCCCACTGGTAGTTGTTGAATACAGTCATTACCCAGCGGCCCATTTCTTCATCCCAGGTAAAATTGCCCGGCGAGGTTTCAGGGAAGACTTCGGGCATGCTCTGTTCGAACATGTCGGGGACATTGCGTGTTTCAAACGTGTAAAAGTAGTCCTGGTAAACCGAGTCACCGGCGCGCGCTTTTTGTGCCCAGGCGTGTTCATCCGAGGTATGGTTGAGCACCACGTCGAGTACCAGGATGATTTCGCGTTCGTGCATATCGTCTGCGAGCTTATTGAGTTCTTCCATAGTGCCTATACGAGGATCTATCTCGCGGAAGTCGCTTACCGCGTAACCGCCGTCGCTATTTCCTTCCGGGCACTTCAGGATCGGCATGATGTGTACCATGTTGACGCCGAGTTCCTGGAAATAATTCAGCCGGCTGTTGACGCCTTTGAGGTTTCCGGCAAAGCCATTACTGTAAAGCGCCATGCCTACCCATTTCTGGCTGAGGAACCAGTTGTAATCGTATTCACGTTCAATATCGAGCTGCCTGAGTTTGTCATTACGCTTGATGTATTGCCGTGCCATGGTTTCGACCAGGCGTTGCGACTGCTTGTTAAAATCATCCCGGTTGCCATACAGGCGTTCGAACAATGAATGGATCGCATAATAATTGGCGCCAAGGCGGGTGTAAAAATGGCGCAGGTCATGGTTTGCGATTTCGGATTTCAAACCATTGAGAATGTCGTTTAATAAGGAGTGTGATACTTGTTCGTACATGATTGCGATCGTGTTCCGTTTTCAGGATGAATGTCGTTACCGATACTGGATAAATAGCGGGCTTATTTGTTCGGGTCAATGAAATCACGGTAAAAACCGCGATCTGTTGTAGTGGCGCCGCGCAGCCCGATGACCTTGCTGGCAAAACCTTGCGCTATGCGTAAAGTATCAGCAATCGGCCAGCCGGACACCAGTCCGTGGATATAGACTGCTGTAAACGCATCGCCGGCGCCGACTGCATCGACAAAATTCGTGATTTTTTCCGGGGTGATGTTATGCAGTTCACCGGTAATTGCGCGCACAATAGCGCCCTGTTCTGCGCGCGTGAGTATGACATGGTCCAGCTCGAACCGGGACTGCAGGTGGGCGATATCGTTTTCGAGATTGCCCGAGTCAAAGCCCAGCAGGCGTAGCTCGTCATGGTTCAGCTTGGCCCAGCGGGCCTGGCCCAGCCAGTGGTGTACTTCGTCTGGCTGCCACCACGGCGCGCGTAAATTAACATCAAGAAAAATGCCTGCGCCGGAATTATGCGCCAGTTTTTCTAATGCCTTGCGCGAGACCGTGTTGCGTAATCCCAGGCTGCCATGATACAGCACGCTACAATTGTCCGGGTTCGCAATAGACGCGCTATCTATGAAGTCGTAAGCGCAATCCGGGGTAATCGTATAGTGGGGTTCGTGGTCGATCACTTCGATATCGACACGCCCGGTCTGATGCACCGGATCAATCTGCATGCTGGCGGTATCCATGCCCCAGTCGCGCATGCTGTCAAGAATATTTTTACCCAGCGCATCATCACCGACACGCGATATAAAACGCGGTTGATCGCCCAGCGCATGCAAATGCCAGGCGACGTTAAACGGCGCGCCGCCGAGCACCTGTTCTCCGCCGGGAAAACAGTCAAACAGGACTTCGCCAAAAATACAGATATTCGGGGATGGGTTCATGTTCGTTCTTTAGTCTGTTCAGGTTTTATAAAATGTCGCGGTAGCCAGGTACAAAATGCCAGATGCCCTGGAGCACGCCCGCAGAATAATTGCCATTCATGTTCAATGCGTCTGTGTTCGCCAGGTAAAGTGCATCTGCATGTCCATTATGCTTTGCAATACGCAGTGCAGTTTGCCTGACATCGTCGCTGGCATTGGCGACCAGTACTGAATGCACCGGGCTGGTGAGCACCGGCATGTCGTTACCACTATCGCCGGCAAAAATCACTTCGTCAAGCGTGTAGCCCAGCTGTTGCAGTAAAAATTCAATAGCGTGCAGCTTGTTGCCGTTTTTAATATGATAAATTATTGCGCCCACGTCGGTGATTGCATAATCGGCTTCGGGCAACTGGTAGTCTGCGATCGCCTGTTTGACCAGCGCCTGGTGGCGACCGGTGACATAGACCAGGGTCACCTGGGGCACATTACACAATGGTGCAAAGCGCTCACGCGCGTCGGGCGATTCGGCCTGTGACCCATTGGGTATCACGGTCCTGTCCATGTCAGTGCACAACAATAATTTATCTCGAGGCATGTGACTGCTTTGTTTCGTCTGGATCCTTGCAGCTGTCAAAAAAATCGTAATACGCCAGTGCTTCGAGGATGCCTTCAGCATAAGGCCTTCGGGAAAAATAGATGCGCTCGATATCGGTGAGCTGTGACAGTTCTTCGTTATGCCGGTTGGCAACTACGGCGGCCAGGGTATTGCCACGCATCATGTCTTCATCGGCGCCCGAGCCGCCGGCGACAAAAATGCGTTCCAGCGGAAGGCGCCAGCGATCGGCAACATAACGTAAGGCCATGCCCTTGGAAGCACGCAATGGCAGAATATCAAGATACTGGCCAAAGGCTATGTGGACGTGTACGGATTGTTCTTCCTGGTGAAACAGGCGCTTGATGTCATCCAGGTCTGCAATCTCGGGGTCAATGTAATAACTCAGTTTGAACCGGCTTTGTTCTATTTTGGGTTGCAGTTTTAAACCCGGGTAACCGTTGAGGATTAATTTTATAGTTTGTGGTGACCACTGGTAATCAATATGACGCGCCCAGCTGACATCGGCTGTGAGTTTCGGCGCATAATAAATTTCTGTGCCGCCGCTGGTGATTAAAATATCGGGCTCGGTAATTGCGTGTTTTTTCATCAACTTTAATGCCGAGTCGAGCCTGCGTCCGGTCGCAATAGAAAACAGCGTGCTGTTGCGATGCTGGCGCAAAACGCTGACCAGCTTTTGTAATGACTGGTTATTGCCTACCAGGTTTTGATCGAGGTCACTGACAATCGCGCGATCACGATATAGTTCGGTACGGCGCTGAACAGGTTTGCGCACCAGCTGCTCGGCGTGTTGTGCAATCGGGGTGACTACCTGCAGATACACATTGGCGTGTGCATCCCAGGAGTAATGTTCGCGCACGCCTGTTAATCCCTTGCTCGCATATTGTTGCCACAGCGTTTGGTCAGTGAGCAGTTGTAATAGCGCGTCGCTAATGCTGTCAGGTTCGAGCGGGTCGATCAAAATACCGTTGCGACAATTGCCAATAATATCCCGCGGCCCGCCATCTTCGGTCGCCACCACCGGCAGGCCCGAGGCTGCGGCTTCAATCAGGGTCAGGCCGAAGGGTTCGGTGAGCGCAGGGTTGACGAACACGCCACCGCTGGCAGCGGCGATGCGATAGATCAACGGGACCTGGTCGCGCTGATGGTGTTTCGGCAGGGCGACTTTGCCGTATATATCATAGCGATCGATCGCCACCAGTAATTCGTGAAACACTTCCTGGGCACCACTGTCGAGGTCATCAATGTCATCACGATTGCCGGCGACAATCATCAGGTTGGCCATCGACTGTAATGCTGGCGACTGCCCGTACGCATCAATCAGTGCAACTATGTTCTTGCGTTTATCAGGTCGCGATAGTGCGAGGATAATGGGTTTATCAGGCTGGCTTAAATGCCGCACCATTTCGGTGTAGAAATCCGAGTTTAATTCGTCACCGACCGGTGGCATGAACTGCTTAAGATCGGTGCCGGGCGGTACCACCCGCATCTGGTCCGGCTGGTAGTGATCATACAGTTCATATTGCTCGGCAATTTCCTGGTAGGTACTGGTGATAACGCGTTCAGCAGTGGCGAGCGCAGTTTCTTCGGCTTCAATCCGGCGAGACATGTTGTAGCGCTCTTCAATATCCTGCGTGGTGAGCCCACTGGCCAGCAGGCGACTGCGTTTTACCCGGCCGAGTGAATGCCCGGTGTGCACCATGGGGATGCCGAGTAAATTGGCGAGATGCGCGCCGACATAACCCGCATCGGCATAATGGGTGTGGATAATGTCGGGCAGTTCGCCGACTCTGCCTGAAGAAGCTGTCGACATTATCGGCAAAGCCATCGAGGTGGTCCCACAGCTGTTCCTTGGGGATGTACTCATCGGGGCCGGCGGTAATACGCACGATGCGCAATTTATCCGAAAGTTCTTCGATCGGCCTGGCGTAATCAGGGCCAACCGATGCATCGATAATGCGCCGCGTGAATAAATCGACGCGCTCGATATCGGGGTGCCGGGATAATGCGTGGGCAAGTTCGAGTACGTACAGGATCTGGCCGCCGGTATCGGCATCGCGCCCGAGTTCGAGCTGGTTGCCCCGAATCAGGCCATGAATACTAAACAGGGCAAGCTTGAGCTTGCCCGTGGTTTCAAATGAATTGTTGGATTTGTCTGCTGTCATGATGGTGCAAAGCACAAACTATAACAGCATTGCCGCAGATTTTCATGACCCTGAACAAGGCTTTGATAACAAATCATGCGGACAGGATATTTATTTCGGTTGTGTATGCAGGAAACATATTTCTGATGAACCTGTTACTGAATAGTGATTGCGCAGTCTGGTTTAGATACGTGCTGGCGTGATGGATCGACTACAAAGCGTCCGGCCAGAACATTGCGGCCTATCAACATACTGTAGTTAAAGCCACTGCGATCAACCAGGCTAACATCTGTTTCCGCAAATTGTGTGCCGATGCAAATGCCCATGCGCACGACAACGCGTGTTTGCGAGTCGCCGGCGTGGCGTTTGATTTTTGTGGTGCGTACGATAGCTTTGTCGAAGTCCAGGCGTTTACCATGCAAATCTGTTGTAGAAAACCGGATGCGCTGTTTGCCATCGCGTTCGTACGGTGGCTGGCAATCACAGTGCAGGGAAGATGTGTCTGCGCCGGTGTCAATTTTAGCACTGACAATTATATTGCCCGGACTGAGGCGTACATTTTCAACCCAGCCAAGTACCTCTGCTGCATAAGAAACAGGAGAAAGCAATTGCAACAGAAAAGTTGCAAATATAAGCGACAGTAGTCTGTGTTTCTGTTGACGACGAGCGATGAGCATAAAAATTCGCGAAGATTCCCACTTCGTTCAACCGACCGGCAATTTTCTTGCCGATATTTTGAGGTCTGTGAGGTTTTTATTCCGAGACATAATCACTCTGATATTCTTCGGTTGGCTCAAAAGACTGAACAATGTCCAAATAAATCCCGTTCGGGTCTTGGATACAGAAGTGCCGTTGCCCCCAATCCTCGGACCGCAACTCAAGCACGATATTTAGTGATTTCGATTTTGCTACAGCGAAAGCGGCATCTGCGTCTTCTACTTCCAAGCTGAAAATAACGCCTTCACCAAAGTATGGTTTTTGAAATATTGGTGGTTGAGTGGGTTGATCTGGCAACAGAAAACCAACCTGAACGCCCGACTTCGAAACCAGGTGGATATACCAATCACCCGAAAAGACAACATCAAAGCCAAGGTTCTCTGTGTAGAAAGATTTCGCTGCATCAAGATCCTTAACTGTAAATACGGGAAATGAGCTTTTTGGTTCGATCATGTGTGACTCCTCTTTTTCGGCTAACGACTTAGCTCACGGGATTTTGTGAAGCGCAGCGTAGCAAAGTTCCGGTGCAGCGCCTTGTTATGCATTTTCTTGTAGCAGCCTGATGTCATTAATATCCTGTGAATTATTTGTATTTGATTTTGAAATAACAAGATGTTCTTTATTAATTATTGGTATTGGTATCTTTTTATATGTGAAGATTACTTTTTCTTCATAAGCATCATCAAAAGGCATAGGTACTGAATCCAATGAACTTAGAATATCAATATTGTAACCAAGTTTTTTAAGCGGGAGCCTGACGCCTGGTTTTGCTAAAGAGTTAGTTGTTATTTTGGGAATTACACCAATAAGTTTGTTAAAGGCTCTGATAAGGCTATTTGCATTTATAGTGGTATTTGAAACCCATACATCTATGTCATTGCGATTTCTAGTTGGTTGGAAGTACTGAACTGCCATACCACCTATAACTAGGTAGCGTACTGATTCTTTAGATAAAGCCTTAAAGAAATTCAGTTCTGATTTATCCAATGTAATTGTTGTCTTATTTTTCAATTAGCTTGGTTATGGCGTTATTAACTTTTCTTCTAAATTTTGATGCATATTCAGCGATTTCAAAATCACTTTTTGAATTAACTTTCCCAGTTGTTGAGAGCTGTTCGCCAATTTTTAATGCTGCTTGGTAAGCTGTGGTACATAGATTATCGTTATAGACGCCAGTATCAAACATTATTTGACTAGATAGCCCAATCATAAATTTGTCATCTTCACCTGCAAAATAACCAGCTACAAAGCATATATCGTACTTTTTGTCCTCTGCATTAACCATGTTCGAAATCAGTAGCGTGATAACTAACAGTATTGTTCTCATGTTTTTACCTTTATGCATAACTACAATTAGACCCCCTAAAAGTCATTTTTAAAAGTGACTTATAGGGTATATAACAAACGGCGATTTAATGTTATCAATGACGTAATTTCCCGTTAGGAGGCCTAAATGGAAAAGCTACAGGAGTGCATGGGCCATTGTGGGTCACTTCCTTCTTCTTCTTCCAGGACGAGATGTGGTATCTCGCATTTATGTGTATACACCAGTCTTATCTTTCTCCGTAAAGGCTGTGGCTAAAACTCAGGCGTTAATATATTTATCGCGCAATTCACGCCGCAGTATCTTGCCTACATTGGTTTTGGGTAATTCATCCGCGAAAATAATATGTTTGGGTACCTTGTAGTTAGTGAGGCCTTCGCGGCAGTAGGTCTTTAATTCGGCTTCTGTGAGCTTGGTGTCTTTTCTGACGACTACTGCCATCACGACTTCGCCACTCTTTTCATCCGGTGCACCAATTACGCCAACTTCGAGTATACCCGGGTGTTCGACCATGAAGCTTTCGACTTCGTTGGGGTACACGTTAAAGCCTGACACCAGGATCATGTCTTTTTTGCGATCAACAATTTGTACATAACCCTGCTCATCCATGAAGCCTATGTCGCCGGTGTGCAGCCAGCCTTCATTGCTGAGCACGTCCGAGGTTTCCTTGGGCCGTTGCCAGTAGCTTTGCATGACCTGCGGGCCGCGGATGCAGATTTCACCGGTTTCGCCGATAGCGAGCGAGTTCCAGTCATCATCCTGAATGGTCACTTCGGTGGATGAAATCGGCAGCCCGATCTTGCCGTTGAATTCTTTTAGATCAAGCGGGTTCATGCACGCTGCTGGCGAGGTTTCGGTAAGACCATAGGCCTCGACCAGTGTCGTGCCGGTTTCCTGTTTCCAGAGTTGCGCGACCGCGCGTTGTACCGCCATGCCGCCACCGAGCGCGAGCTTGAGCCTGGAAAAATCCACATTTTTAAAATCGGGCGTGTTGAGTAATCCATTGAACAGGGTGTTGACCCCGGTAATGGCGCTGAAGCGAATGCTTTTAATTTCTTTGGCAAAGTTTTTCATGTCACGCGGGTTGGTAATCAGGTAGTTCATCCAGCCTGCTTTCATGAAGGTGAGGCAGTTCGCGGTCAGCGAGAAAATATGGTACAGCGGTAATGCGGTGATAATAATTTCCGCTTCTTCACCGACAACGTTTTTGATCCACGCGGAGGCCTGTTGCATATTGGCGACCATGTTCTTGTTGGTCAGGACCGCGCCCTTGGATACGCCGGTGGTGCCACCGGTATATTGCAGGAATGCAATATCATCATGATTTGTCGGCACGGTTTCGAAATGGTGCTGGGCGCCAAGTTTGAGCGCCTTGTTGAAATTGACTGAGCCCGGCAGGGTATACGCGGGCACCATTTTTT
>CAWKAL010000001.1:0-11060 GCA_963847575.1 uncultured Gammaproteobacteria bacterium | reverse complement strand
CACGTATTGCTCACGCAGGTAGTAGAGCTTGGCACGACGCACTTTACCGCGGCGTTTGACCTCGATCTCGGCGATGCTCGTGGCTGTAGGTCTGGAACACGCGCTCAACGCCTTCGCCGTGTGACAGTTTGCGCACGGTGAACGAAGAATTCATGCCACGGTTACGCTTGGCGATACACAGGCCTTCGAATGCCTGCAGACGCTCACGCTCACCTTCCTTTACCCGTACCTGCACGACGATGGTATCACCGGGATAAAACTCGGGGACTCTCGGCTCATCTGCTCCGCTTCGAGCTGTTGAATAATGTTGCTCATTGTCATACTCCGCTACAAATGCGTTTACTGTTGTGCCTGTTCCTGCTGGAACTCGGCGAGTAATTTTTTCTGTTCTTCATCCAGTTGCAAAGCGTCCAGTAAGTCCGGCCTGCGCAACCATGTTCTGCCCAGCGACTGTTTCAGCCGCCAGCGGGCGATGGCTTTATGATCACCCCCCAGTAATACTTCCGGTACGCGCTGGCCGTCGATGTCTTCGGGCCGGGTGTAGTGCGGACAGTCCAGCAGACCGTTCATGAACGAATCCTGCTGCGCCGATGCATCATCACCCAGCACGCCGGGGAGCAAACGACTGACTGCGTCAATCACCACTGCTGCGGCAAGTTCACCGCCGCTCAATACATAATCACCGATCGACCATTCAGCATCGATTTGATTTGCGATGATACGCTCGTCGATGCCTTCGTAACGCCCCGCGATCAGAATCAGATCGTGCTTCTGTGCAGCGACATCGACCAGCATGGTCTGTTTCAGTACTTCACCCTGCGGACTGAGGTAGACCACTTTGGCAGCCGCACTCGCAGCTGCGCGCGCGGCGGCAATCGCCTCCACCAGCGGCTGTACTTTCATCAGCATACCGGGGCCACCGCCGTACGGCCGGTCATCCACCGTACGGTGCCTGTCGTGGGTGAAATCACGTGGATTCCAGCACCGCAGGCTGACATCGCCCTGCTTGATTGCGCGGCCTAATACACCATAGCCGCACAAGGCTTCAATCATTTCGGGAAACAGCGTAATGACGTGAAAATTCATCGCCATCTCAGTCTCCGGCTGTCCAGTCAGCATCCCAGTCAACCAGTATTTCGCCCCTGTCGAGATCGACCTTGATCACGCTTTTGCCCATCACCCAGGGAACCAGGTATTCTTTTTCGCCCCTGACCACCAGCACATCGTTGGCGCCGGTTTCCATCAGGTTTTGTACTTCACCCAGCAACTCACCCTGTTTGCCAAGTACGCGCAGACCAATCAGGTCGCGCCAGTAAAATTCATTGTCCTGCAGTGTTTCGAGCTGGCTTTTGGAGATGCCGATTTCACTGCCACTGAGCAGTTGCGCCGCATCACGGTCGTCAACCTGCTCGATTTTTGCAATCACGGTTTTGGCATGCGCGCGCGCGCTTTCGAGTTTCACTTCGCGCCAGCCTCCACGGTCACCCTGGCGCAATAACCAGGGCCGGTACTCACCGATGGCTTCACGCGGCTCGGTCCAGGAAAACAGCTTGACCCAGCCTTTTACGCCATACGTGCCTGTAATTCTGCCGACAATAATAATGTCGTCTGCAGCCACAGGCGGACCGCAATCAGGCAGCGGCTTGTTTCTGCGCTTCCTTAACCAGGCTTTTCACACGCTCAGAAGTGGTTGCACCCACGCCGACCCAGTGTGAAACGCGGTCAAGATCAACCTGCAGGCGCTTTTCAGCACCGCGTGCATTTGGGTTGAAATACCCCAGACGCTCGATATAACGACCATCACGCGATGAGCGCGAGTCTTTCACTTCTACGTGATAGAACGGGCTTCGCTTGCTGCCGCCCCTGGATAAACGAATTGTGACCATGTGTTACTCTCAAAGAATATTCGGTTCAACGGTGCGCCTGACTGATGCGCCCGAAAAGGCAGGGTATTCTACGGGATTTTTTCGCAATAGGAAACGCCGAATCAAGGATTTATTTGGCCTTTAAGCGGCCATTCGCGGGCCAGGGCAAAAACTCAGAAGCCAGGACCACCGGGACCCATGCCGGGGGGCATCTGGCCTTTCATGCCGCGCATCATCGCCGCCATACCGCCCTTGCCCATCTTCTTCATCATCTTGCGCATTTGCAGCTGCTGTTTCATCAGCCGGTTGACGTCCTGCACCTGCAGGCCGCAGCCGTTGGCGATGCGTTTTTTGCGTGAGCCCTTGATGATATCGGGGTAGGCACGTTCTTTCGGGGTCATCGAATTGATGATCGCGATCATGCGGCGGATCTCGCGATCATTCACCTTGTCCTTGATCTGCGCGCTCATTTTGCCCATGCCGGGCAGCTTGTCGATCAGCCCGGCCATGCCGCCCATGTTCTGCATTTGTTCAAATTGTTCGCGCAGGTCATTGAAATCAAATGATTTGCCCTTCTTAACCTTGTTTGCGAGCTTTTCCGCCTTGGCAAAATCGACTTTCTGCTGGACGTCTTCGACCAGCGACACCACGTCGCCCATGCCGAGGATGCGTGAAGCCACGCGATCCGGGTGGAAGGCTTCGAGCGCATCGACTTTTTCGCCCGCGCCCATGAACTTGATCGGCTTGCCGGTAATCTGCCGGATCGACAGCGCGGCACCGCCGCGGGCATCACCGTCGGTCTTGGTCAGCACCACGCCGGTCAGCGGCAGCGCATCGTTGAACGCTTTGGCGGTGTTGGCCGCATCCTGGCCGGTCATCGAGTCGACCACGAACAGGGTCTCGATCGGTTTGACCGCGGCGTGGATCTGCTGGATCTCGGCCATCATCTCGCTGTCGATATGCAGCCGGCCGGCGGTATCCACCAGCACCACGTCGAGGTAATGCTTGCGCGCATAATCGACCGCGGCGCGTGCAATGTCGGTCGGCTTCTGGTCAGTCGAACTGGGGAAAAACTCGGCACCGACCTGCCCTGCCAGGGTTTTGAGCTGTTCGATCGCGGCGGGCCGATAGATGTCACAGCTCACCAGCAGGGATTTCTTGTTATGGCGCTCTTTAAGGTGTTTCGCCAGCTTGGCCACGGTGGTGGTTTTACCCGCGCCCTGCAAACCCGCCATCAGCACCACCGCCGGTGGCTGCGCAGCGAGGTTGAGCGCCTCGTTGTGCTCGCCCATGATCTTGACCAGCTCGTCATTGACGATACGGATGAAGACCTGGCCCGGCGACAGGCTGGTGAGCACGTCTTCGCCCAGCGCTTTCTGCTTGATCTCGGCGATGAACCCGCGCACCACGTCGAGCGCAACATCGGCCTCGAGCAAGGCACGGCGCACATCGCGCAGCGCATCCTCGATATTGGCTTCGGTCAGGCGGCCCTGGCCCTTGAGTTTCTGGACGGTGGCGGCAAGTCTTTCGCTTAAGCTGTCGAACATGGGTAATCTGATTAGTGGTTATCGTGGGCGGGATTATACCTTAGGTGGTGGGGGTTTTTGTCTGGAGTGTTTACTGGTTTGTTCGTGGTACACCTGTAGCATTGTTTTTCGCCTTGCTGGCGAGTCACTTTCTTTTGCTTGTCCAAAAGAAAGTAACCAAAGAAAAAGACACCCCAGCGTCACAGCCGCTCATAAAAAACATGAGCGGTGCCCTCGTCGGACGCAATCGCCGGGGCCGCTGCAGAACTCGCGAGTAAATAACACTCGCTCAGACAGCTGCAGCGGAAAACTCCCCGTCGATTGCGTCCTCCTCGGCTGCGTCGATGGGGCCGAAAAGCAGACACAGTAAAAAACAGCAAACACAAAATGTGTCCGGTATATGTAAGGGGACTAAAACTTTATGGAAGACCTGTTTGAAATGACTTATCACATTTGTGATCAGTAGTAAGTGTGTGAATCGCAAGATTCATAATTTTTTTGATTGTCTTGTTTTTTCTTTTTACCCCCCCTTTTGGCGCAGCCGAGGAGAGCCTGATTTGTGAGGGGCTTTCCGCTGAAACTGTCTGAGCGAGTGTTATTTACTCGCGAGTTTTTCAGCGGCCTCGCGAATCAGGCTCGACGAGGGAACCGGCTGTTTTTTAGCCGGCTGTGACATTGGGGTGGCCTTTCTTTTGGTTACTTTTCTTTGGCCACGCAAAGAAAAGTGACTCGCCAGCAAGGCGAAAAGCAATATAATGGTGTACTACGATGCTTCAGTAAACAATACAAAAACAAAACATGCACCCAGGTTACAGCTCAAACACATCCCCACTTTTGAGCTGTTGCAGGTCCCAGTCCGGCAGCGCCTGCTGGCACTCGTTCATGATGCCTTTTTCCTCACCCGGCTTCAGATGCGAAATACACACTTTGGGTTTATGTTTCAATTTGGGTAGATCCCGCGCCAGCAGTTCGGGAGAATAATGGAACGCAATACGCGCCAGGTCGATATCCCTGTCGGCGAACGCGGTTTCGATGAACAGCAGGTCGAGGCGTTTGTGCTTGTTGAGCGCCACCCACAGGTTCTCGTTGCTGGTGGTGTCGCCGCTGAAGGCAAAGGCCTTGCCCGCGGATTCGACCCGGTAACCGACGCCGGGCACGCTATGGTTGACGGTGATCATTTCAATTTTGCGCTGATCGATCTCGAGGGTCTCGCCGGCTTTCATGCCGTTGAATTTGAGCACCGCATTGGTTTTATGCGGCAACACGCTAAAATCCGGCCAGATGGTCCAGTTGAAGATATGCTCGCGCAACACCTTGATGGTACTGCGCTGGGCATACACCTGCAGCGGTCGGCCGATCAGGCTATCGAACAGGGTATCGGCGAGCAGGGGGATGGAAGCGATGTGATCAAGATGAGAATGGGTGATGAAAATCGTGCGGATTTTGCGCATTTCTTCCAGGCTGAGATCGCACACCCCGGTGCCGGCATCGATCAGGATGTCGTCATCAATCAGAAAAGAGGTGGTGGCCACCCCTTTGCCTATGCCCCCGCTACACCCCAGCACGCGTACTTTCATGTCCTCAACCTTTAGAACATTTGATCATCTGATGCTAACATGCCGGTTCAGGCCGCTAACTCGGCATACTAATTATTATTTTTATTTGTGAGCAAGTTCACATTGAAGACCCACACCAGGAAGATCAGTATAGCCCACCATGAATAATCTTATTGCCGCCTTCATCGCGATATCGCTCTATCTCGTGGGCACCATGATGCTGATGTCGCGTCTGCGCGAATATGCCCCGGTGCTGTCGCTGGGTAAAACCGCAGCACTCATACCCGGCTTCCTGGCGCTAGCAGTGCATGTGTTCACCCTCGAACAAAGCATGGTCAGTCCGATTGGTATCAACCTCGGCTTCTTCAATGCCCTGTCTTTGATTGCTGCCTTTATTGCGCTATTCACCCTGGTATCCACAATTCGTCATCCGGTCGAGATGCTGGGTATCCTGGTGTTGCCGCTGGCGGCACTGAGTATTGCGATTGATCAGTCGACGCATTCCAGCCACCTGCTGGCGCCGGGCAGTTCGTATGGACTGATATTTCATGTACTAACATCACTCATCGCCTACAGTGTGCTGGCACTGGCGGCATTACACGCGATTGCCCTGTCGGTACAGAACAGCTATCTGCACAGTCATCAACCCGGCGGCGTTATTCGCCTGATGCCGCCTTTGAAAACCATGGAAACAATGCTGTTTGAAACCATTGTGACCGGTTTCGTATTCCTCAGTATTTCACTCGGCAGCGGCCTGGTGTTTCTCGATAACATGTTCGCCCAGCAACTGGCACATAAAACAGTATTATCAATACTGGCGTGGTGCGTATTTGCCATTCTGCTACTGGGCCGCTGGCTGCTGGGCTGGCGCGGGCGCACTGCAATTCGCTGGACCCTGGGCGGATTCATCAGCCTGATGCTTGCTTACTTCGGCAGCAAGTTTGTACTCGAAATACTTCTCGGCCAAAGTTGATTAATTCGTGACTAATAAATTTGTGCTCACCTGCACTGCGATTGATTAACACGTGTCTGACATAAACGATATCTCACTGACGGTTCTGTTTAGTATCCTGGCGATACTAATAATGCTCTCGGGATTTTTTTCCGGCTCTGAAACCGCGCTGATGACCCTCAATCGCTATCGCCTGAAAAGCATGGCGAAAAACGGCCATCGTGGTGCCATCCTCGCGCGCAAACTGTTGAAACGACCCGACCGCCTGCTCGGCCTGATTTTGCTCGGCAATAATTTCGTCAATATTGCGGCATCCTCGATTGCAACTATCATTGCCCTGCGACTGTATGGTGAAGCCGGCATTGCCATCGCCACCGGAATACTAACCTTTGTCATACTGGTGTTCGCCGAAGTCGCACCCAAAACCATGGCAGCGCTAAAGCCCGAGCGTTTTGCTTTTCCTGCGGCGTATGTTTACACCCCGCTGCTGAAAATTTTGTACCCGTTTGTCTGGCTGGTAAACGCGATTGCCAATCGCCTGCTCAGAGTTATCGGCATCAACGCAGAAGAAGGCCATAAAGACACTATCAACGCAGAAGAAATCCGCGCCGTCGTCAATGAAGCCCGGCATCTCATGCCGCAAACCCACTCTGACATGTTGCTGCGAATTCTCGATCTTGAAAACACCAGTGTTGAAGACATCATGATTCCGCGCAGTGAAATCACCGGGATTGATCTCAATGATGACTGGATCGAAATCGAACGCCAGATTTCCAACAGCCAGCGCACGCGTGTGCCGGTGTTTAATGACAGCATCGAAAATATTGTCGGCATGCTGCATTTGCGCAAAGTGCTCAACCTGATGTCGCGCGATGAGCTCAATCTCGAAACCCTGAACTCACAAATACGTGAACCGTACTTTATTCCTGAAGGCACGGCGCTCACCCAGCAGTTGATTAACTTCCAGAAAAACCGCCGCCGTTCAGGCCTGGTGGTGGACGAATACGGCAGCATCATGGGCCTGGTGACGCTGGAAGACATTCTCGAAGAAATCGTCGGCCAGTTCACCACCGATTCACCGGCGCGCAGCAGTTCGATCCATTTACAGCCCGATGGCAGTTTCCTGGTCGATGGCAGCACACATATTCGCGATATCAACCGCGAACTCGGCATCAACCTGCCGACGGAAGGCCCGAAGACACTCAATGGTGTGATTCTCGAACATCTAGAAATGATCCCCGAACCCGGCACCAGCCTGATGATTGACGAACTACCGATTGAAATCACCCGCACCTCGAGCAACGCCGTACTCATGGCCAAGCTGATGCCGATGGCGGCTGAAGACAACACCACCGTGGCGGCGACCGGCAGCAACGAAGCTACTCCATCACCCAGCAGGGAATAGTGCAGCAGCGCATATACCATGGCCAAATCCAAAACTCTCTATGCCTGTAGCGTCTGCGGCGCCAGCCACAACAAGTGGTCGGGCCAGTGCGGTGACTGTGGCGAGTGGAACACGCTGGTCGAAAGTGTTGCTGTCAGCACCCACAAGCGCGCCGGGTTTGCCGGTAAATCGGGTGATGCCCGTATCAAGAAACTCGACGATGTATCGGTACAGGCCGAACCGCGCACCTCGACCGGCATAGGTGAACTTGATCGGGTGCTCGGTGGCGGCCTGGTGCATGGCTCGGTCACCCTGATCGGTGGTGACCCGGGCATCGGTAAATCCACCCTGCTGACGCAGACCCTGGCGACACTGGCCGAACACATGCCCTGCCTGTATGTCACCGGTGAAGAATCCCTGCAACAGGTCAGCCTGCGTGCGCATCGCCTCGGCCTGTCAGGCAAAGACCTGCAACTGCTGGCCGAAACCTGCGTGGAAACCATCACCACGCTGGCGCTGGAACAGAAACCCAAAGTTATGGTGATCGATTCGATCCAGACGGTCTACACCGAAACCCTGCAATCCGCGCCTGGCTCTGTGGCCCAGGTACGCGAGAGCGCCGCGCAACTGGTGCGTTTTGCCAAGCAGACCGGCACCGCGCTGTTTCTGGTTGGTCATGTCACCAAGGAAGGCACCCTCGCCGGCCCGCGCGTACTCGAACACATGGTGGACACGGTGCTGTATTTCGAAGGCGACCAGGGCGAACGCTATCGCATGATTCGCGCAGTAAAAAACCGCTTCGGCGCGGTCAATGAGCTCGGTGTGTTTGCCATGACCGAGACCGGCCTGAAAGCGGTGAGCAATCCCTCGGCGATATTTCTTTCACGCCACGAAATCCCGGTCGCCGGCAGTATTATTACCGTCACCCGTGAAGGCAGCCGCCCCTTGCTGATCGAACTGCAGGCACTGGTCGATGACAGCCACAGCAACAATCCACGTCGCGTCAGTCTCGGCCTCGACCCTAACCGGCTCAACATGCTGCTGGCCGTGATGCACCGCCACGGTGGTATTGCCATGTACGACCAGGACGTGTTCATCAACGTGGTCGGCGGCGTGCGCGTCACCGAAACCGCGGCGGACACCGCGCTGGTACTGGCCGCGCTTTCGAGCTTTCGCGACAAGCCCCTGCCCAATGACAGTTTCACCTTCGGCGAAATCGGCCTCGCCGGCGAGATCCGCCCGGTACCCAACGGCCAGGAACGCCTGCGCGAAGCCGCCAAACACGGCTTTAAACACGCCATCATCCCGAAGGCCAACATGCCACGCAAAGGCGACACCATCCCCGGCCTGAAACTCACCCCGGTACAACGCGTCAGCGACCTGATTGATGCCAGTTTTGAGTAATTTAAAGAATTAGCCGCAAATTACGCAAAGAGCGCGAAACTGAATTGAATGTTTTTATATATCCGCGCCTGATCTCACGGTGTTACTGTTAGTAATCTTCCTTTTGCGTTCTTTGCGTAATTTGCGGCAAATTTATAATTTCCTGGAAACATCACCCCTCCCATTCTGGCAACTTGCCAGCGTACGAATTGTCCGCTAACGTACCGTCCCCCCTGAATATATCGGAATCGCCATGGCTGCCAAAAAAGCGCTGAATTTTGAAAAAGCCCTCGCCGAGCTCGAACAGCTGGTAGAGGAAATGGAACAGGGCGAGCTCAGCCTCGAAGACACTCTCAAGCGATTCGAAAAAGGCATCGCGCTCACTACCGAATGCCAGCAGGCATTACAGAACGCCGAACTCAAGGTCACCGAGCTGGTAGAAAAAAGCGGCAAAATCCTGGAAAAAGACTTCGACCTGGACGACTGATGCCCGGCAACCATGCTTTCAAAGCCAGGCTGGCGCAGTACCAGCAGCGCGTCGATGCCGCGCTCGATAAATGCCTGCCCAAAAACGACCCGCCGGAGCATAATCTTGCCGAAGCCATTCGCTATTCGGTGCTGGGCGGTGGCGGCAAACGCATGCGCCCGGCGATGGTGTACGCTGCCGGCGAAGCCGTGGGCATCGAAAGATGGCCACCTCGATGCCCCGGCCTGCGCGGTGGAAATGATCCATGCCTATTCGCTGATTCACGATGATTTACCGGCGATGGACGATGACGACCTGCGTCGTGGCCGCCCCACCTGCCACCGCGCCTTCGACGAAGCCACCGCCATTCTCGCCGGCGATGCGCTGCAGGCGCTGGCCTATGAAATTCTCACCGACGCGCATTGCACCCAGTTGCCGGTCGACATCCGCGTGGCGATGTTGCGCCTGCTGACCCAGGCCAGTGGTGCCCACGGCATGGCCGGCGGCCAGGCGGTCGACCTGGCCTCGGTGGGCATCGAACTCAACCTGGATCAGCTCGAAGCCATGCACCGGCTGAAAACCGGCGCGCTGATCCGCGCCAGTATTCTGCTCGGTGCCATGTGCAACCCGCACACCAGCGCCGAACAACTCGACATGCTGGACAAATATGCCTGCTGTATCGGCCTGTCTTACCAGATTGTGGATGACATTCTCGATGTCATCGGCGACACTGAAACCCTGGGTAAACCACAGGGTTCGGACATGGCACAGCAAAAACCGACATATCCTTCGGTACTCGGTATCGAAGCTTCAAAACAACGCGCGCTGGAACAGCACCAGCAGGCGCTGGCGCATATCGAATCCGCTGGGTGCATGCCGCGCAAAGCCTGCGCGAACTGTCTGCCTACATCGTCGAACGTAATTTCTGATGAGCAGCTCGACAGACATCCGCTGCTCGAGCGCATCGACACCCCCGAAGATTTGCGCCGGCTGGATGAATCACAACTACCCCGGCTGGCGCGCGAACTGCGCAGCTTTCTGCTCGAAAGCGTATCGAGCACGGGCGGACACCTGTCTGCCGGACTGGGCACCATCGAGCTCACCATTGCACTGCACTATGTATTTAACACCCCGCACGATCACCTGGTGTGGGATGTCGGCCACCAGACCTATCCGCACAAGATTCTGACCGGGCGCAAACACCGTATGCCCAGCCTGCGCCAGCGTGGCGGACTGGCGGGTTTTCCCAAACGCGGCGAAAGCGAATTTGACGCCTTTGGTACCGGCCATTCCAGCACTTCTATTTCGGCAGCGCTGGGCATGTGCATCGCCGATGCGCAACGCGGGCTTAACAAAAAATCAATCGCCGTTATCGGTGACGGTGCGATGACCGCGGGCATGGCTTTCGAAGCCCTGAATCACGCCGGCGATACCGATGCCGATCTACTGGTGATACTCAACGATAACGACATGTCGATTTCAGCCAATGTCGGCGGACTCTCGAACCATCTCACCCGCCTGCTTTCGGGCAGCCTGTATTCCACCATACGCGAAGGTGGCAAACGCGTACTGGAAAACCTGCCCGGGCCGGTACACGAACTCGCGCGCCGCACTGAAGAACACGTCAAGGGCATGGTCGCACCGGGCACCCTGTTCGAAGAACTCGGTTTTAATTATTTCGGCCCGATCGACGGCCACGACCTCTCCACCCTGTTGCCAACCCTGCGCAATCTCGCGCAGCAAAACGGCCCGCGCCTGCTGCACGTGGTCACGCGCAAGGGCAAGGGCTATTTCCCGGCGGAAGACGACCCCAGCAAGTATCACGGTGTGGGCTCGTTCGATACCTCGACCGGTGAAGCCCAGGCATGACACAAGCGCCAGCAAACCGAGTTATACCAGCGTGTTCAGCGACTGGCTGTGTGACATGG